>NZ_JANMZH010000053.1:0-29748 GCF_031383065.1 Microcoleus sp. OTE_8_concoct_300
CAGTTAGGAACTAATTTCAACTTAAACGGAGCCGTAATTAATCGGTCTAAACCTTCTACAAGTTTGTGGCTCAAAAACGCATCTTCTTCTCCCCAAAGCACCAAAGTAGGCACTGTCACCGGTTCTAATTTCTGTCCCCAATTCCAAAGGCGCTGCGGGTGAAACATCTGCTGGTAATAATTCATCGCCGCCGCTAACACTCCCGGCTTTTCTAAAGCAGCCTGATAAATCTTAGTTTCTTCAGCGCTAAAAGCTCCTTTGCGAACAGCTTGTCCCTGCAAAATACTTTGCACAAAATCTTTCAAATTTTGGCGGATCAACCATTCGGGGATGCCGGGAACCTGAAAAGCCAAAATGTGCCAACTGCGGCGAATTTGATCTAAATTGCTCGCCATTTCCTGTAGGAATCGCTGCGGGTGCGGAGCGTTTAAAATTGCCAAGCGATTGAGTGTTTCGGGAAATTTTTGAGCTATGTGCCACGCGATCGCACCTCCGCAATCGTGACCGACAATGTGAGCTTTTGTATAGCCCAAGCTCGCAATCAAACCGCGAATATCAGCGCTCAGCGTATCTAAATCGTAGCCGCTTGCCGGCTTGTCGGAATCGTTGTAGCCGCGCAAATCCGGCACCACAACCTTGAAATGACGGGCTAAAGCAGGGATTTGATGGCGCCAAGAATACCAAAACTCTGGAAACCCATGCAGGAGCAGAACGAGCTCCCCTTCTCCTTGAGAAACGCAGTGCAGGCGGATGTTGTTGGTTTCGACAAAGATGTGTTGCTGTTCGGAATCTAAAGGATTCATAGTTGGAAAGTTAGACTTATTTTCGGGAAGTACAGAACCCGCCGACTGGTAGCAGGCTGAAACGGCCCAATGGTGTTAATTTTTCTACTTTTATTGTAGCTGCTTTTCGCTCCCCGCCGCTGCAATCTAATTAAACTTAAAAATTGTAGGGCTTGGGGGTGTCCTGTTTTTTAGGTGTAACTACTGAGATCAAGTTTCTCACCTTAAATCTGTTGTTTTAACAGCGGCGCAGGCGGTTCAATAATAGCACAATTTCGTCAGTTGCCGATCGCATTGAGGCAGCCGATAGGTCAGATTGATTGACGATAATGCTAAACACCAGCGGCTCGTAATCCGGAACTTCGATATATCCCGACAGTGCGGAAACTCCGCTCAAAGTTCCTGTTTTTGCTTGTAAAATTACGCGGTTTGGTGTAATATTTAAGCGATTTTTCAAAGTGCCGCTCTCGCCAGCGATCGGCAGTGACTGGCGGTAAATAGATGCAGCAGGTGAATGAGCCATGAATCTCAAAGTTTGCACCAAGGCTTCTGGACTAATTAAATTGTGCCGAGACAAGCCCGAACCGTCGGCTAATATGTAGCTGTTTGGATTTACTCCTAATTGAGTTAAAGCTGTTTTTAACTCTTTTAAACCGATTTCACCAGTATCCTCTTGTGGCACAGGCATCTTGCCTGTGAGTGCTTGTGGCACAGGCATCTTGCCTGTGAGTGCTTGTGACACAGGCAAGATGCCTGTGAGTGCTTGTGACACAAACATCTTGCCTGTGAGTGCTTGTGGCACAAACATCTTGCCTGTGAGTGCTTGTGGCACAGGCATCTTGCCTGTGAGTGCTTGTGGCACAGGCATCTTGCCTGTGAGTGCTTGTGGCACAGGCATCTTGCCTGTGAGTGCTTGTGGCACAGGCATCTTGCCTGTAACTTTTCCCAACAATCTCAATAAAACTTCTGCATAAAGATTGTTGCTTTCCCGATTAGTTTCTCTCACCAATTCCGCCAGCGGCGGCGATTCAACGGTCGCTAATTCTTGATTAAAATTGCGAGACACAGATGCAACTAAAGCCTGTTTGACAGGAATTCCCTCAGCCGCCAGAACTTGCTGAAAATGCTGCAAAAAATTATTAGCAGGGTTGACAACTGCGACATAAGCTGATTCAGATTCTGCACCAACTTTCAACTGTCCCCTAACTCGAATTGCAGGTCGATCGAACTCCCTGCCAACTTCAATAAACTCGGATTCGTTTTGGGCGACGGTAACAGAATTGTTCTGAATTTGCCACTGATTTGCCAGCTTTGGTTCGGCAAAAGTAACTTTCAGAGGTTGCCCGAGATTCTGCGGGGACAAGAAAAGTTCGATCGCATTTTGATTGAAAATTAAACTGTTAATCGGGGCTCCGTAGCCTGCTTGCGCGTCTTCCCATTCCCAATTCGGATTGACTGCACTGCCTTGAAAATAGCTGTCATCGCCAATCAACTCATTTACTCGATCGACTCCGCGGCGTTTCAACTGCTGCGCCAAGGATTGCAACTGAGCCTCAGTAATGCTCGGATCTCCCCTGCCGACAACGTACAAACTCCCATTTTCCCCGCTGTAAACCGATGTCTTAATCCGAAAATCTGCACCGAGTTTATGCAAAGCAGCGGCTGTGGTTAGCAGCTTGACATTTGATGCTGGAATAAAATATTTTTGGGCGTCGCGGCTGTAGAGAGTAGCAGTAGAAGATAGAGGTTGAATTAAAATGCCCCAGCGCGATCGACTAAATTCGGGACGGTTGGCGATCGCATCTACTTGTGCCCCCAATTCCCCAGGGCAAATATCCCCAGTAACCGCCGGCGTTTGAGCAGCAACCGCCGACGGACGCCCCAGCACTAGCACTAACAAACTAAGCGCAATTCCTTTGATACTCAAAGTGCAAGTTCCTTAACAATAACTATTCAAATTAAATGGGCGAGAGCTTGGAAGTTTCACCGAATCAAGTCAATACTAATAATAATAACGCCCATGAATTCTCGGATTGAACAGTGCCTCTACAGGTTTTCCCTCTTTGAGGTGCTGTTCCACAATCAACGGTACATCACTCGGTTTAACTCGAGAATACCAAATTTCCTCTGGGGTAACTCGCACCGTCGGGCCAGTGGTGCACTGTCCCTGACAGCTAGTAGCCTCAACTTTCACCCCTGCAACTTGTTGGGCTTCAAAAGCAGCTAGCACTGCTGCAGAACCATTTTTCAGGCAAGATTGATACTGGCAAACCAATACACAGCGCGCTTCTGGTTGGGAGTCTGGTTCTCGGGCTGGAGATTCTGGCATTGGTAAGGATTTATCCGCTCTTTAAGATATTTTAACAATCTTGTCAGGACGATCGCTCGCCGGAGTCCGGCAAACGACAGAATTTTACAGTGCGATCGAAAAAAACAGCAAAATTCTGGCATTCAAACTTTTTCCTTGCTTCTACCTTCTAACGAATCCCTTCAGCAGAGCTGCCTTTCTTCAGTCTGTGCCGCCCTTTCCCTATATGATCGATTTAGAGGAACAACTCAATCAACCGCTAATCATGCCAAAAACAGTAGCCGATGTAATGAGCCGCGAGCCGATTTTGGCGCGACCCGAAATGCCCTTGAACGAAGCGATTAAAATTTTAGCCGATAAACGCATTAGCGGTCTTCCCGTCGTAGATGAGAATGACTTGTTGGTAGGAGTCATCTCCGAAACAGACTTGATGTGGCGGGAAACCGGCGTAACTCCGCCCGCTTATATCATGGTGCTCGACAGCGTGATTTATTTGGAAAATCCATCTCGTTACGAGCGAGAACTCCACAAGGCTTTAGGACAAACAGTAGGAGAAGCGATGAGTAAAGAGCCAGTTACCATTGGTCCGGAGAAATCTGTCCAAGAAGCGGCAAAACTGATGCACGATCGCAGCATCCACCGATTGCCGGTGGTTGATACTGCAGGCAAAGTAATCGGCATCCTCACTAGGGGAGATATTATCCGATGGATGGCTGCTGAATCTTAAATTAACTGTTGCAGTTCCAGGACTGTATCAGAAAATGAGCCGTGAAGCGAAGCTATCCCGTAGGAATCGCTCCTTAAATCTCGCTGACTTTTGGCAATTACCAATTACCAAATCTAAAATCTAAAATCTAAAATCTAAAATCCGATGAGCATTACCCCTGAGTCCGTCGAACAATTGCTGAATTCCGAGGATTTTGGCGAAAGGCTGCGAGCAGTCAACCAACTGCGACAACTAGAACCCGCGATCGCCTATAAACTAATTCAAATTGCGATCGGCGACAAAAACGTCCGGGTTCGCTACGCAGCAGTCAGCCAAGTATCAACCCTCGGTACGCAGAATCTGCCGAACGCTTTAGAGGTACTGCGACACAGCTTGCACAACGACCCCGAACCCGACGTGCAAGCAGCAGCAGCCGATGCTTTGGGCGCATTGAAATTAACCGATGCTTTAGAAGATTTGCAGCAAGTTTATAGCAATACCTCTGAATGGCTGGTGCAAATGAGCATCGTTGCGGCTTTGGGAGAAATGGGAGATCCGAAAGCCTTTCCGATGTTAGAACACGCCCTCACTTCTGAAAACGAATTGATCCAAACCATTGCGATCAGCGCCTTAGGTGAATTGGGAGATAAACGCGCGCTGCCGCTGCTGCTTCCCTACGCTTCCAATGCAGATTGGCAGATCCGTTACAGAGTCGCCCAAGCTCTGGGGCGGTTGGGCGGTGCAGAAGCAGAGGCGGCTTTGGAAATTCTCGCCAAAGATCGGGTTGAGCAAGTTGCTCACGAGGCCTTAGCGGGAAAAGAGAATATTTTGAAGTTGTGAGTTGTGAGGTGTGAATTTTGAATTAATTTAGAATTTTTTTTGAGGATTCTACTAAAAACTCCCTTCGCGATCGCACACAGAATTCACAAACCCGGTTTCTTCCTATATTTCTCGTTCCTCTCCGCAAAACTCGTAGAAACCGGGTTTATAGCCCGCCAGCCAGCGGGCTGGGTGTGCAGCGCAAACCTTACTAATCAGGAAAAATCTCAAATCTCAAATCTCAAATCTCAAATTGTATTGATGCCGCGGTCGATCGCAAATTCCTTTGAAACTCTCGCTTTCATTCGATCGCACTCTTCCCTTTCCCAACCAGAGCCGGGATCTTGACATTCCCACTTTGACAACAGCTATAATTAGAATAAATACAGCAGCCGCAGGGATTAACACAATTATTGAATTGTGCCCAGCCAGCTAGCCATCGGGGGAAACTATCGTTAAGAGGGTAAGCAATCTACTAGCAAAACCCACTCTTAAAACTGTTTATCATCCCCATGCTTGAACAACTACAAAATTCCGGTTCTCAGTCCTTGGACATTTTTACAGGAGAGCGATCGGCATCTCAAACCGCACCAAGCCCAAACAATCAAAACTTTATTTATAGAGTTTTAGAACTTACCAACATAGAACGCAGTAAGTTGAGTTTGCCCCCGCTCACCTTCAATACTCAGTTACTAAATGCGGCGGAAACTCACAGCCAAAACATGGCACTGCAAGACTTCTTTTCCCATACCGGAAAAGATGGTTCGTCATTAGCAAGTCGGATTACTGCAACGGGCTATCAATTCTCAGCGGCAGCAGAAAACATCGCTGCGGGTTCTTCTACACCCGAACAAGTTGTATCATCGTGGATGAACAGCAGCGGCCACCGGGCTAACATTCTTAACCCCAATCTCAAAGAAATTGGCATCAGTTACTATTTCTTAGCCAACGATACTGGCAGTGTAAATTTCAATCACTATTGGACGCAAGTTTTTGCGACTTCTCTTGACGGTAGTGTTAATCCCGCACCGACTCCTACACCGACTCCCACACCAACTCCCACACCAAACACTATATCGATTACTTCGCCAATACCCAATGCTACAGGGGACGGCAGCCCGACACAAGCACCGAAAAATACAGCCAGCGGCGGCAATTATTTCCTATCAGATAGTGCCGATACTCAAATACCGACAAATGCTGCGGGATTGCCAATTTTTGCCCTTTCTGGCAAAGACAATATCACCGGGGGAGAAGGTGCTGATAGCATTAATGGAATGCAAGGTGCGGATACACTTAATGGCGCAGGTGGCAATGACAGCTTATCGGGCGGCAAAGAGTCGGATTTAATTGATGGCGGTGTTGGCAATGATTTGATCGGCGCCAACAACGATAACGATCGACTAATGGGAGGAGACGGCAACGATACTATTCGCGGCGGCAAAGAAGATGATATCTTGATGGGCGGTAACGGTGACGATTTGTTGACGGGCGATCGCGGGCAAGATATGCTGACGGGCGGCGGCGGAAATGATACGTTTATCTTAGTAGGAGGTTTGTCTGCTGCGGCTACTTTAATTAGTGCGGATGTGATTACCGATTTGGCGATCGGGGATAAAATTGGTTTGACTGACAGTATCGGATTTGCAAATTTGACTTTTGAATCGGTGAGTTTGGAGTTGGATGGAGGTGGAAGCGTCGCTTCTACGGCGATTAAGTCGGGCAGCACTTATTTGGGAATCGTGCAGGGTGTAAGTGAAAGTAAGCTTACGGCGATCGTTTTTGTGAATGGGTAACGGGGAATCGGTAGTCTAAAATTTCACTTATGCAGCTTGTAAGGTGCGTCAGTTGGTAGGGATTGGATGGGTAGCCCAGATTGTCGAAGCTGACGCACTCTACTACTTCAGTTGTTATAGCAATTCTCCAAAATCTTGCTAGAAACTGCATCATTACTAAGAGGGGTAACTATGAAAAAAGTAGCCGTGTTTGGCAACACTGGAGGCGGTAAATCAACTCTAAGCAAGAGATTATCAGAAATCACTGGTTTGCCACTTTACGCCTTGGATAAGATTCAATATCAATCTGGGGGCGCTGAGGTTCCAGATGCAGAATATAAGCATACCCATGAAAAAATTTTGGCTACTGACGGATGGATAATTGACGGGTTTGGTTGCATGGAAACCGTCTGGCTTCGACTCAATGAGGCGGATAGTCTGGTTTTTGTCGATCTGCCACTATACGTGCATTTCTGGTGGGTGACTAAACGACTAATCACAGGTAGCTTTATGCCGCCAGAAGGCTGGCCGGAAAAGAGCCCTATCTTGAAGAGTTCAATTAAGAGTTACCGCGTTCTTTGGTTGTGTCACAAGTATTTGACTCCCAAATATCGCGAGTATGTCGATCGCGCTCAAAAAACCAAAAGTGTGTATCACATCAGATCTAATGAAGAGATTTCACAATTTTTTGAATCGATATTGCAAATGACTAATGACTCTTGACTGATGACTGTTGACTAATGACTGATGACTGATGACTAATGACTAATGACTGATGACTGATGACTAAGGACTAATGACTAATTGATGCCACAGCCGATCGCAAATTCCCTTGAAACTCGCCCAAAATTCGATCGCACTCTTCCTTATCCAAACCAGTCCAGTGCATCATCAAAGCTAATTTAACCGACTTGCCACTTTTTTCGAGCAAAAAACCCGCCTCATCCCGGCTCAAATCAGTCAAATCCTGCAACATCCGCACAGCCCGATCGCGCAATTTCTTATTAGTAACCGCCACATCAACCATCCGATTGCCGTAAACCTTCCCCAGCTTCACCATTACCCCAGTCGAAATGATATTTAAAGCCATTTTTGTGACTGTACCGGCTTTCAAGCGCGTCGAACCCGCCACTACCTCCGGGCCAACCAACAACCGAATATCAACATCAGCCTCAAAATTCACTTGTTCGACGGGTACGCAGGCCATAAACACAGTCTTCGCCCCCCGCTGGCGCGCCGCCTGCAAAGCGCCCGCGACAAACGGCGTCGTACCTCCCGCCGTAATCCCGACAACTACATCTAAGTTGGTAATTTGACGGTGGGCGATCGCCTCAGCCCCATCCTCAGCCCGATCCTCTAAATCTTCCGAACTCCGCACCAAAGCCCCCGCACCCCCGGCAATTATGCCCTGTACGAGTTCTGGCGGCGTGCAGAAGGTGGGGGGACACTCGGCCGCATCCAGCACCCCCAAACGCCCGGAAGTACCCGCACCGACGTAAAACAGGCGGCCTCCTAGACGCAGAGACTCGGCTGCAATGTCGATCGCTTGGGCTAACTGTTCGCGGGCCTGGGCGATGGCGCTTAAGGTTTGGGCGTCTTCCCGGTTGAACAAGTCCACTAATTCGATCGAACTGAGTTGGTCTAAATTCTCGCTGTTGGCATTCACCTGTTCCGTCAGCAGATGCCCTCTTTCTTCTAAATTTTTCATGTTTTTTGATTAGTCATTAGTCATTGGTCATTGGTCATTGGTCATTAGTCATTAGTCATTAGTCATTGTCATTAGTCATTGTCATTAGTCGTTATCATTAGTCATTAGGTGTACAAAATAGGGTAAGCATTGCCTGCCCGCTGGTGAGCTTGGTGAAGTCGTGACTCAAAGGCTCGAAATTTGTGGTTCTGGCGATCGGCTAAATCTACTTCCGAGAGAGGCAATTACCCATTACCCATTACCCATTACCAATAACTGCTGACTAATGACTAATGACTAATGACTATTACAAAAGTCCTTCGAGTCGGCGGCGAATAGAATCCAGTTCGTTTTGGGAAACGTCAGAATCCGGATCCGCCTCCGGCTCTGGCTCCGGCTCCGGCTCCGGCTGCCACTGAGTCTGTGTTACATTGTCTTCTGGCGGGATCGCCAGTGCGCCCGCGGGCACAAGTTCCCAATCATAATCAACACTATCGCAGAACTCCTTAATTTCCTCATCGTCGATCGCCTCGACAGCGGGTTCGGGAAAATCCTGAGCTTCCAACATCACGCCAAAGCGGGTGGCGTCGTCTTCTGACTCAAACATCAGAACTTTATTACGATCGCCGAGTTGAATGGTATGAATTCCCTCGTTCTCGGTGCGGGCATTGAAGAGTAAGACGAACACTCGCATAAGTTTTAAAGACCTTCTTAACCACCGTTTTTTTATCTTAGGAGCGATCGGGCAACCGATTTTTGATTTTTGATTTTTGATTTTAGATTGACGAGCGATCGGGCAACCGATTTTTGATTTTTGATTTTTGATTTTTGATTGAGCACCGATCCTGCCCTGGCGGGATCGAAATGATTTGGGGGATGTGGGCGATCGGGCAACCGATTTTTGATTTTTGATTTTTGATTTTTGATTGAGCACCGATCCTGCCCTGGTGGGATCGAAATGATTTGGGGGATGTGGGCGATTGGGTTTTAGATTTTTGATTTTAGATTTTTGATTGACCCCCGATCCTGCACTGGGGGGGGAATCTAGAGGATTTTAGATTTTAGATTTTTGATTGAGCACCGATCCTGCACTGGCGCGATCGAAATGATTTGGGGGAGTTGGAGGACTTGGTTTTAGGTGGTGTTGCGTGTTTTGATTAAGTTCGGTAAAGCTTTCGGGAGTCTACCCTAAAGTGGGCGCGTGAATCAGCCTTCGTTCGATACTCTAGGAGGGCTTCGGTAACGCGCCATCGGCACTTCCGGCCTCAGTCCTGAGTCTACCAAAGGCAGAAGGCACGGTTGAATCACAGAAATTATACCTGTCTAAAACCCTCTGATTTCCTCAATTCCTGAATTCTCACAACCTCTGAGAAACACCCATGACTAACTCGCACGATGACACAAAACAACTCGCACCCCGCCCCCACCGCCGCTGGTGGCGTCTGGTGCTGCTTAGCGGTACGGGATTGGGCATTATCGCCTTGGTTGGGGCGGCGGTAGCACTGGCGTGGGTGCGCGAAAAATTAGCTCCTTTGGTGGAAACTCAAGTCAGTCAGTTGCTCGATCGGCCTGTGCAAGTCGGACGTTTGGAGAGATTTTCTCTGACAAGTTTGCGGTTTGGCCGATCGACAGTACCTGCAACTGCTACCGATCCGGATTACGCTTCTACAGAAGCAGTGGAAGTGCAGTTTTCTGTTGGGCAACTGCTGTTGAACCGCACTCTCAAATTAGATATTACTTTAGTTAAAGCCAGCGCTTATATCGAACAGGATGCTAAAGGCCGCTGGGTTAATCTTCCAACTGCGAAGAGGAAATCTCCGGGTTTATTTAAAACTGAAGTTGAAGCAATTCGAGCTGAAAATGTCGGCGCAGTTTTGGTACCGAGTCCCGCAGTCGGACAGAAAACTTCGCCTTCTATTGCTGTAAATCTGAAAAATGGCAGTGTTCTATTTCGCGACCAAAATCGGCGCGTTCTCTACGAACTTAACGGTCAGTTTACTAACAACGATAATTTTATAGTTAAAGCTGATTCTCTGTTACCTGCTGCTCAAACTAACGTGCAGTTGCAAGGTCAAAATTTGCCTTTACCAGAACTCGTTCGCTTGCTGAAAGTTTCGGGCATTTCTTTACAAAAAGGTCTAGCTAATGGCAATTTGACCGTGCAATTGCGAGACAATAAAGTATCGGGAATTGTGGGAACGGCTAGTTTTGGAGGAGTGCAAGCGAGTCTTCGTCCGCTGAAACAAATCTTACAAAATAGCAGCGGTCAGTTGCGGTTTCAGGGAACTAATGTGATTGTCGATAGTCTGGCGGCTAATTACGGTCTAATTCCGCTGAAAATAGCAGGAACAGTTGCAACAGGAACTAATTTTAATTTGGAGCAAGCCAGCTTCAATCTGACAACTAACGTGCCACCAGTCGCTTTTGCAAGTGTTGTCAGTGCGGTGGAGACAGAGTTAGGGCAGAAAGTAGTATTGCCCGTTGCTGTTGCGGGGGAAGTGAAGGCGGATGCTAAGCTGACTGGAACAGTTGCTCTGCCGGTGCTGACAGGTACGATCGCCTCGACAAAACCCGCTACGGTCGATCGACTGCAATTAAACAATATTAGCACTAATTTCAAATTGGAACGCGGGAGAATGGCTCAAACCCCAACACCCAATTCTCAATCTTCTATTCCCCCGTTTTCTTCTTTAGCTTTGGCTTTGAGCGATATTTTGGTAGTGCCGGCAGCGGGGGGTAAAATTGGCGGCAAAGGTGAAGTTGATATTGCTTTAAAAAGTAAGAATTCCCCATCAGGTTTGGTGTTTGACTTCCAAGTTGAAAACTTGCCCGCAGATGCTCTCGCCCAAATTTACGCTCTCCCAATTCCTGCTACTGTTACAATTGGCAGTGTCTGGGCCAAAGCTCAAATTTTCGGCCCGTTAGACAACATTCAAGCTAGAGTTCAATGGCAAGCACCGCAAGGGACTTTCCCCGCTGCGGGATCCATTCGAGCCGGAAGGAATTCGGCGGATTTACAAAATACGGTTGTGAAGATTGGCGACGCTTCTGTGAACGTGGATGCTGCGCTAAAAGACCGTCAGTGGCAAGCTTTGATCGAGGGCGATCGCGTAGCCCTTAACAGTTTGCAGCAAGTCCTGCCGGGGCCTAATTTGCCTCCTGAACTAGCTGGTTTGTTCAGCGGAACTGCCGAAGCTGCGGGAACTCTGGACGATTTGAGTTTAAAGGCGATCGCTGCGACGGGCAAAGGAACGCTGAGTCTTGCTGACAGTATTGTTGATGTTAATGGCGAACTAAAATCTGGTCGCTGGCAAGTTTTTGGCAACACTCAAAAAGTGGCTGTCAATCAATTAATTGATATTGGCTTGCCGTTATTAACACGGGAAAATACCGCCAACTTAGACAATCTAAAATCCAAAATCCAAAATCTAAAATCGCTCGGCGGACAGCTAGCAGGTGAATTTCAAGCGGCGGGAAATGTTGACAATTTGACTGCGGTTGGCATCAATGTTAGAGGCAACGGGAGGCTCAATTTTGGCGACAGCAATGTTAATTTTAAAGGAGAATTGGTCGCGGGAAACTGGCAAGCAACAGCAGAAACCGATCGCACTTCCATCAACCGCTTGGTGGATTTAGGATTGCCGCTGTTAGATGTGGCTTCAGCCTTCAATCCCGAAAATCCGCAATCTGCCAATCTCAACAATCTAAAATCCAAAATCCAAAATCTAAAATCGATCGACGGACTGCTATCGAGTCAATTTACAGCATCGGGAAGTCTTGACAATTTGACTGCTAGCAGCATCAATGCCAGCGGCAGCGGGAGACTCAATCTTGCCGACAACAATGTTAATTTTAAAGGAGAATTGGCAGAGGGAAACTGGCAAGCAACAGCAGAAACAGATCGTACTTCCATCAACCGTCTAGTAAATTTAGGATTGCCGCTATTAGATGTTGGCTTAGCTTTCACTGCTGACAATCCCCAAACAGTCGCCAATATCAACAATCTCAAATCCAAAATCCAAAATCTCAAATCGATTGACGGACAAATATCGAATCAAATTCAAGCCAGGGGCAATCTTGATAATTCAACCGTCCCCGACATAGCCGTCAACAGCAGCGGCCAACTCAATATAGCCGACGGTACTGTGGCTTTTAAAGGTAAATTAGAAGATAGGCGCTGGCAAGCTTTCGCCGATGCCGATCGAGTTATTCTCAGTCGCTTAGAACAAACAATCCGCAATACCCAACTGTTGACCCTGACGGCGACTTTGCCTAAAGGATTGGACGGCAGAGTTAACGGCCAATTCCAAGCAGCGGGCAGTTTGGATAACTTGACAGCCAAGGGAATTAGTGCTAGTGGAGAAGGAGTGATTGTGGTCGATCGACTCGGGGCGATCGATACTACTGCCAAATTAGAAA
This sequence comes from Microcoleus sp. OTE_8_concoct_300, assembly GCF_031383065.1. Lineage (NCBI taxonomy): Bacteria > Bacillati > Cyanobacteriota > Cyanophyceae > Oscillatoriales > Microcoleaceae > Microcoleus > Microcoleus sp. OTE_8_concoct_300. The sequence goes on from NZ_JANMZH010000053.1 coordinate 12,497, forward strand.
ACGGCAACTGGCAAGCAATGCTTGCAACGAACGGAATTGCCATCAGTAATTTAGAACAAACCCTCAAACAAACAGGTTTGCTGACAGCGGATTTACCGCCAGAAATTGACGGAACCCTCGACGGAAAAGCCCGCATTTTGGGAACAGTAGATAATCTAACCGCCAACGGCATCACCGCCAACGGCGACGGACAAATTCGATTCGCCAACAGCGGAGGAATTGTCAATGCTAAAGCCAGGGCCGAATCGGGGAATTGGCGCGCGTCAATCGAGGGCGAGCAAATTGCTCTAAGTCGCTTCCAGCAAGCATTTGAGTCGCAGCAACAAAGCTTGCAAGCCAAAGGTTTAGTCTCTGATGCCCCAAATCTCCCCCAGCTTCGAGGACTGTTTAACGGCAATATCAATTTATCCGGCCCGATTGCCGCTTCCTTACAAACAGTTCGCGCCGGCGGCAGTTTCCGCATCTCGGAATTGCCGTTTTTGAAACAACCTTTTGAGACAGTATTTAATTGGGACGGCAAACGGGTGGAAATTGAGAATGCCACAACTCCCGGTTTGACAGCAAACGGCTTTGTTAACGTCGAACTCGCAGGTAAAGGAGTGCCCTCAATTTCCAACTTAGATTTGGATGTCAAACTCGCCAACTTTAACCTGGAAGCCTTACCAACTGAACAACTCGGATTTTTGAGACCAATTGGTCTCAAAAATCCTTCAGAGAATAATCTGCCCCTGCGCGGCAATGTCGATTTTACCGGCCGCCTCAGCGGAACCCCCGCCGCCCTCAGCTTAGTTGGCGACGTGGAAGTGCGGGATTTAGCAGTAAATCAAATCGCTTTTGATCCGGTACTGGCGGGGAGTGTGAATGCGGATGCTGGGAAAAGTGTAGATTTGCGTTTGGCCGGCGCCAGCGACAAAATCGAAGTAGCTTTAAATCAATCTTTTCTGCCGACATCTTTCTTAATTCAACGCGGGGAATCCGTGGCTAGCGGCCAAACCGAGGGAGAAACTTTGCGAGTTAATTTAAGCGATTTTCCCCTGGCTGCTTTGAATCTCACACCGGGGAAAGAAGCAGGTTTGGGGCCGATAACGGGTACGGTTTCGGGACAAGTGAATGTGCCCGGTTGGAAGATGCCGTTAAATCCGGCGACTTTGCAAGCAACTGGACAAATTGCGATCGCCCAACCGGCGATCGGCTACATTAAAGGTGACAGTTTCCAAGCCGAATTCAGCTACGCTAACGGCAGCGCCAGTCTCACAAACGGACTTTTCCGCCAAGGCAGCGGTCAATACTTAATTTCCGGCAATGTTAAAACAGGCGCCAACCCGCAATTTGAAGGGAAAGTTAACGTACAGCAAGGCAATTTGCAGCAGATTTTAGTCGCTTTGCAATATTTCAATTTAGGCGACTTGGCCAGAGGCCTAAAACCTCCCGTTTACGGTGACAGTGGCGACGTGCAAACTGTAGCAGTGGGAGAACCAGAAGCCCCGCTAATCGAACAGTTGCGTCGCTTGGCAGAAATAGAAACAATTTTGCAGCAGCAGCAGGCAGTAAAAGCATCAGAAAAATTGCCTCCGTTATCTCAATTGCAAGGCACTTTTGGCGCGGAAATTGCTGTCGCCGGTTCTTTGCGAACTGGTGTGCAAGCTCAATTTAACCTGAAAGGCGATAACTGGCAGTGGGGAAAATATGTCGCCGAACAGTTCAGCCTTGAAGGCAGCTTTCAGGACGGGATTTTAACTGTTTTGCCTTTGGAAATTCGATCGGGAAAAAGTGCGATCGGCTTTTCGGGACAACTCGGGCAAAAAGCTCAATCGGGGCAGTTGCGGGTAGAAAATGTGCCAGTCCAAGAGTTAGCAAAAGTGGTGGAATTGCCTTTTGTGGATGTCACGGGAAATTTGAATTTGCGCGCGAATTTGGCCGGCAGTTTGGAAAACCCGCAAGCCACGGGGGAATTGAGTTTGCTGGAGGGCACGCTAAACGGAGAACCGATTAAACAAGCCGACGGCAGTTTCAGTTATAGCAATGCCCGCCTGAATTTTGGCGGCAGCGCTTTGATAACTCAAACCGAACCGATTGAGGTACAGGGAAGTTTGCCTTTTGAGTTGCCGTTTGCAGCGGTGAAAGCTGACAGCAATCAAATCGATTTGAGGGCGAATTTGCAAAATGAAGGTTTGGCAATTATTAATGTATTGACTCCGCAAGTTGCGTGGGTCAGCGGCAAGGGACAGGTGCAACTTCGCGTGGGAGGAACGCTGCAACAGCCTGTAGCGCAAGGAATTGCGAATTTTGAAAATGCAACCGTCCGGGCGATCGCCTTCCCAGAACCGCTGACAGGGCTGACTGGGACGATGCGCTTTGAGGGCGATCGTATTCGGGTAGAAGGAATTCGGGGACAGTTGAGTCAAGGACAAGTTGTGGCCGCTGGCGTGATTCCGCTGTCTGTGCCTTTTGCGGAGGGCGATGTCGATGCGGCTAATCCTTTGGCTGTGAATTTAGACAAGTTGGCACTGAACCTCAGAGGATTGTACAGTGGCGGCGTAGTCGGTCAAGTGCAGGCAAGGGGCACGGCTAGGCGCCCGCAGTTGAGCGGTAATATTGAACTGTACAACGGCGAAGTATTTCTCCGGAGTCCCGGCGGCGGCACAACTGAGTTAGCTTCTGCCTCTTCTGCTTCTGATTCTCCTGCGGCTGAGGTTTCTCCTTCTGCTTCCCCTACGACTGAGGTGTCTCCTTCTGCCGAGACTCCGACTACCCCTTCTCCTTCCCCTTCCTTTGAAGTTGGATTGAATGATTTGCGGCTGAATTTGGGCCGGGGAATTCGGGTAACGAGTGCGCCGATATTGAGCTTTCAGGCGACTGGGGGCTTGACGGTGAATGGAACTTTAGATGACATTCGTCCCGAGGGTACGATTCGGTTGACTTCCGGGTCGGTGAATTTGTTTACGACACAGTTTAGACTCGATCGAGGATACCCGCAGACTGCTACCTTTGTACCAGCACAAAGACTCGATCCGACGCTGGATGTGAGATTAGCAACTTCGGTGCAGGAAGTAACGCGGTTCCGCACTCCCGGCACATCTGTAGCCTCTGAAATAGCAGACGAACCGACAAGTTTGGGCAGTGTGCGGAGTGTGCGAGTTCAAGCGTTAGTGCGGGGAAGGGCTTCTCAGTTGGCGGAAAGTCTGGAGTTGAGGAGTTCTCCGAGTCGATCGTCCACAGAGATTGTAGCGCTGTTGGGCGGCAGTTTCGTGCAGACTTTGGGACAGGGAGACAGTACGCTGGCGATCGCAAATTTAGCGGGTGCGGGTTTATTGAACAACCTTCAATCTGCGATTAGTAACGCCACAGGATTGAGCGAAGTTCGGTTATTTCCTACTCGGATTAGAAGCAACGAAGGAAAAACTGCTAGTTCCAGTTCCGCTGCGGGTTCTCTCGGTTTAGGTTTAGAAGTTGGGTTTGACATCACGCGCAATATTTCAGCATCAATCATTCGAGTTTTGTCAGCAAATCAACCGACTGAATTTACTGTGCGCTATCGATTGAGCGATAAACTTTTACTCAGGAGTTCGAGTAATTTTCAAGGAGACAATCGCGTCACTGCTGAATATGAATTGAGGTTTTAGTCATTAGTCATCAGTCATTAGTCATTAGTCATTAGTCATTAGTCATTAATTGTCATTGCTTTCGTCAGCGAAAGCGGAGTGAAGCGATCGCATATTGTGCCATGCCACGGTAGATCCCGAGGGATATAATACCTATTCTTTAGGGAAAGGGCATTGCCGTGTCCGGTGCCAGCAGCGGCGAATTTTAATAATTGGCATAAGATTAAGGACTGTAGCAAGACTTTTTAAAATTGGTATAACCGAACATGATAATGGCAATACCCCGTACCCCATAACCCATACCCAATTAATTTGCTATAATAGTAACAGCAGTAAATTGGTACTGCCAACCCCGCACACAAGGTTATAGGAGTTAAGTCAAATGGCAAACAAACTCCAAGTGAATACAGAGTCGATCGGCTACAGCGACTTTTACTGGAACCGCTTTAGTCCGAGAGTTGCGACTATCAGCAGCGTCCGCAACGCCAATCACTGGGACGGCGGATTTCTCACCTATATTGCATTTCCCACAAAAGTACAAGCTACAGCAGCAATGAAATATTTGCTTTTGCATCAAAAAGCTGCTGATGTCGATATGCGGAAAGCAAAGCGAATGAAAGCAAAAGGCATTAGGTGGGAACTCAAAATTCGGGGTTTAGCTTTTAATGAAGTGCTGAAGCTTGCAACTATGGATATAACTGGAAAGCTAGTGATGTCCCCTAATGCTACTACTCAAGCCACAGGCTGATAAAAGCATTCAGATAATAGGTTGGGTTGAGACAACAAAACCCAACCCTTCCAATATTTGTCAAAATCCATCCTCCTCTCTTTTCTCCTCCTCTGTGTCCTCTGCGCCCTCTGCGGTTAATAAAAAAAATCCTATAAAATATATGCGTTTCATTAGCCCCAAAACAGACTTTGCATTCAAAAGAATATTCGGATCTTCCGAACACCCTGAAATTTTAATCAGCTTCCTAAATGCAATGCTGTATAACGGAGAACCAACCATCCAAGAATTAGAAATCATTGACCCTTATTCAGCAGGAAGCGTTACAGGATTGAAAGACACTTACCTGGATGTCAAAGCCAAGATTACCGGGAACAAAACCGTAATTGTGGAAATGCAGGTACTCAACGTCGCCGCCTTTGAAAAACGGGTAGTGTACAATGCAGCCAAAACCTATTCTACTCAACTCAAAGCCGGAGAAGGTTATTTAAAGTTAAACCCGGTCATTGCTTTAACCATCACCGACTTTATCTTATTTGAAAACACCGAAAAACTAATCTCTAACTTTGAATTCACAGAAACCGAAGAAAAATTCGTCTATCCCAACTGCGAGTTAAAGTTAGTGTTTGTCGAGTTACCGAAATTCACAAAAGAATTGAATGAACTCGAAACTCTGCCGGAAAAATGGATTTACTTTATGAAAAACGCGCCCTCTTTGGAAGCAGTACCAGATACATTGGGGTCTATTGAAGAGATTAATACCGCGCTAGAAATTGCCAACAGAGCAAATTTGACACTAGACGAATTGAATGATGTAGACAAGCGAGAAATGTTTATCCAAGACCAAATCGGGTCTGTGATGAAAGGGATAGAAATTGGTATACAACAGGGGATTGAACAGGGAATACAACAAGGAATCGAACAAGGAATCGAACAAGGAATCGAAAGGGGTAAAATTGAGGGAGAAATAGGATTAATTATGCGTCAGATAGTGCGGCGGGTGGGTGATGTTACACAGGAAGTTCAAACTCGCATCCAGGGGTTATCTGGGGAACAGTTAGATGATTTGGGAGAGGCTTTGTTGGATTTTAGGAGTCAAGAGGATTTGATTGCGTGGTTGGATTCGGCGGCGGGATGAAGTGATGAGTTAAAAAGAGAGGCAGGGATTTTTAACGCGGATTTGGTATAATTCTCAATCTCTGCATTCATTTAAACTTTAGTATCTGCGGGAACTTCCCTCTGTACCAGCATCCAACCTAGCAGCGCTAAAATAAGACCGAAAGCGAGAAATCCTAAATCCCAAGCTAACTCGTTGATACCGGGTTTGACGTGGTGGATTCCCAAAATTTGATGGTCAACAATTCCTTCAACAAAGTCAAACAATCCAGCACCAATTAATATTGAACCCAAAAAAGTTTGAGTTGACAAAGGAACATCTTTGCGCTTCACCGCACACCACAAACAGAAGATTCCGGCTACTGTTACCAACCAATCCGCAGCGTGAAACAATCCATCTCCGAGGGTATTTAATTCTAAACCGGCAACCGTAGTATCGGTTTTAACGCTGCTAAACATATGGTGCCACTGGAGGAGTTGGTGCAGCACAATGCCGTCAAAAAAGCCGGATTGACCGATACCGAGGAGAATTCCTGCGATAATTAGAGGTCGGCGGTTGTTAGCTGCGGTGGTTGGTGCGTTTGTGCGATCGTCCAATGGAAAACCTCAGATTATTTAACTGCTGATCCTGGGTCTGTGAAGGGATTTGCCAGTACATTTTTTAGTTTTGCTGGGGAGGAGGGGCGATCGCATCATCCGCGAGAGAGATTTCTGGATACTCTTGATGCTTAATGCCAACTACAAATGTAGTTTATAATTTGATTAACTATTCATCAACAGTCATATTCTCAAACAAAATAGGTTGAATTCGCCTCAAAACTTCCTCAATTATATCTGATCGACATTCACTAAGAAAACTTGCCTGCCTTGCGCGATAATCTTGCATAACGGAGTTGATCCGTCATAATTACACCTGTTATCGCTTCACCTTCTGGAATGGGAACATAAAACGGATTTTTGCGTTGTGTGTTGCTGATGGGACAAACAAACACAAACCCCATTTTTCGGTTAAATTTAGTTTGACTCACAACCAGTGCAGGCCTAGTCCCCATTTGTTCGTGTCCTGCTTGAGGATCAAAATTGAGGCGAATAAAATGACCTCGTTCGGGGATATAGTTTACCAAACTTCCTCTCCTTCTGGTTTTCCCCAAGAGACTTCTTCGCTAGATTCTATTTCGCCTGCCAATAATTCATCTAGGGTATACTTTGATATTTTATTATTTACAGGCTCTATGACCAGTTTCCCATTTTCTATGCTGCAAATTACTGAATCTTCGGCTTTAAGGTTGAGAAACTTTACTATGTAGTCTGGTATTGGCAAAGCCAAGGAATTACCTAATTTGCTGATGTGTATTTTAGCTGTCATACATTTGCGATGTTAACACTCAGGTTGATTTATTGTAACACAATATTGTTCAGTTAAAAAAGTAATTATTCGATCGCGCACCTCAGCTAATTGAGAACTGAGCAAACTCTCGGCGATTACTTTCCCGTAGCGCAATGACATCCTTTGCTCAGTGAACCGTATTGAGATATAATGTAGTTTGAACACAACACCAATCCTTGTCCTATGAAGACCATAGACAAAAGTCAATTAACAGCTCAATTACTAGAATTTTTGCGACTTGTCGAGCTGGAAGGCGAAGATATTTTAGTGATGGATGGGACTAAACCAGTTGTGATAATTTCTCAGTATGAAAAGTCTCTTTCAACTGAAGAATTATTTAAGGATATGCGGGGTAAAGTAAAATATTTTGAAGATTTAACTGCGCCAACAACTGAAGAATGGCAGGAAGTATGACAGTTGTCCTTGATACCTGCGCTCTCATCTGGTGGAGTTTAGATCCAGAGAAACTTTCTCAATCGGCAAAAGATGCTTGTCAGCAGATGGAACAAGAAAAAAATGGTTTAGTTCCATCAACGGTCATCTGGGAAATAGCTATCAAGATCAAAAATCATATAGCCTTTCTCAGAAAGATGAGGTACGACTGGGCATAGGGCATAGGGCATAGGGCATAGGGCATAGGGCATAGGGCATACCTCACTTTTTTGAGAACCGCTATAAGTTAGATTTAGGAGTAAGTATTGATGACTATATCGCTACTTTAAAAAAGTCTAATGTTATTCGGATCGTTCCAATTGATGAGGACATTTGGCTAGAAAGTGTCAAATTAGAATGGGAACACCGAGATCCAGCAGATAGAGTGGTTGTAGCAGTTGCCAAAAGAAGTCAAGCTGCTATTATTACAGCCGATCAAAAAATAGCTAGTTTCTACTCTTTAGTAATTTTGTAAATTGAATGTGCCAGGTATCGGAAACGTAGAATAGGCGTGGTTTCGTGGTTTTTGCCTTTGTAATAAATCTTTATGAAAACCTGCAACGCTTACATATTACAGTCTACAAGTCTCGACGCGAGAGAATAGAACCAACTCCACCTATCCCCCACCCTACTATTGCCCGACCGCATTGACCAGACCCCCGCCGGGAGGTGTCCTTGAGGTGCTTTGGTGTTGAATTTTAGATAATTATAGTACAACCATTCACGCCTATTCACACGCCAACCTACCCGATCGCCAAAAGCTTCCCAAATTTTCTGATCGTATTCTCCGCTTCCTCCCAGACTTTCATAGATGCGTTTCTGCACAGAAAAGCCGAAACGTCCGTTACTGTATTTTACCCAAAGTTGGTCAATAGTTCGTAAGTCTTCACAGGGGAATCGATAGATATCTGGAATTCTGAACCACCTCTCCTCTGTTCTGCCTGCTGCTTCCAGCATCTTATTCTTCGTTTCGTGATCCGCCTCTTGCCAATTTCCGCTAGCCAACAGCCGATCGAGTTTACCATAATCGACTCCTTTTGCGGAAATCAAATTTATAGGTTGGGGAAGCATAGCCAACCATTCTTGCACTGAGTGAGGCCGGTTTGTCACATCCATTTCCATCCCTTTCATAATTGCCCCATCCACCGCATCGCTAATATTCGGATTAATCTGAAACGGCGGCTTTAAAGGATGATAATTTGAAGCCCTCAAGTATGCAGGAGTTGGTAGTGTTATCGTTAGCAGATAGTATAGCGTTGCCGCCAGAGCATAAACATCTGTGTACTCAGCAAATCTGCCAGTTTCCGCGTATTGTTCGAGAGGCGCAAAACCATGTGTTAATTCACAAGTCATTTGCTGAGTGCGATCTGGAATAAAACCCCGCGCCAAACCAAAATCAATCAAAACTGCATCTTGATTGTCACGCACCATAATGTTTTGTGGCTTGATATCCCGATGCAGCAAACCTTTGCCGTGAACTACTATTACAGCTTCTCCTACTTGACGGATGTACTTTAAAGCTTCTGTTTCTGACAGAATACCGCGCCTTTCCACCAATTTACACAAATCTTCTCCTGGCACATATTCCATAACAATACAAGGGAAATCATCGTGAGTGAAGTAGTTGTCTATTACCACAATATTGGGATGCCTGCACACAGATAGCTTTACCGCCTCCTCCAGGAATTTGTCCCGAAACCTGGAAAAATTTCGATCGCTCAATAAGTTGTCTTTCAGCGTTTTGATGACAACCCGCCCCCCGTTTGGCGCTTCCTTCGCTAGATAGGTGATGCCAAAGCCACCCTCACCTAACTTGCGTTCAATGATATACCGATCGCCATATAACCGCTGCCCTGCTTCCCAAACCATTCTCCTTACCGCCAACCAATATTAATTTTTATCTCGGCATAGCCTGTATTTTAACTGTATTTTCTAAGTTCGGTTTAGTTCCACGGGCCCAACTTCAGTTCGCCTTCCCGGTGATGGTTGGCTTTTAGTTCGATCGCCCTTTTCCGACATAATTCGCTCGACAAATTCGCCACAATCCCATTAAGAATCCTAAATCCCAAAACCTCATTGTCCAAACAGAGCATTTCTATGGCAACCTGAAAAATAGGAAACAGAATTTTATAGAGCTTGGTAACAGAACACTAGCAATCACTTATGCAAACTCTACCAAATCCAACTAAAACCGCATCTAGCCAACCCATCTTCGATACCACCATCAAACGCCGCAAAACCCGACCCGTCCAAGTCGGTAGCGTGACGATCGGCGGCGGCAACCCCGTCGTCGTACAATCGATGATTAACGAAGACACCCTCGACATCGACGGTTCAGTCGCCGGAATTCGGCGCTTGCACGAGATAGGCTGCGAAATCGTCCGCGTCACCGTGCCCAGCATGGCCCACGCCAAAGCATTAGCCGAAATCAAGCAAAAACTGCACGCCACCTACCAACCCGTGCCCCTCGTCGCCGATGTCCACCACAACGGCATGAAAATTGCCCTCGAAGTCGCCAAACACGTAGACAAAGTGAGAATCAATCCCGGACTGTACGTGTTCGAGAAGCCGAAAGCCGACAGAAGCGAATACACCGACAGCGAATTCGCCGAAATTGGCGAAAAAATCCGCGAAACCCTGGAACCTCTGGTGATTTCCCTGCGCGACCAAGACAAAGCCTTGCGAATCGGCGTCAATCACGGTTCCCTCGCCGAACGGATGCTGTTTACCTACGGCGACACCCCCGAAGGCATGGTAGAATCCGCCCTGGAATTCATCAAAATTTGCGAATCCCTCGACTTCCGAAATATCGTACTTTCCCTGAAAGCCTCCCGCGCGCCGGTGATGGTGGCTGCTTACCGCTTGATGGTGCACCGGATGGACGAACTCGGCATGGATTACCCGCTGCATTTGGGCGTCACGGAAGCAGGAGACGGCGAATACGGCCGCATCAAATCCACCGCAGGCCTCGCACCGCTGCTGACTGACGGCATCGGCGACACCATCCGCGTCTCGCTGACAGAGGCCCCAGAAAAGGAGATTCCCGTTTGCTACAGCATTCTGCAAGCCTTGGGACTGCGGAAAACGATGGTTGAGTATGTCGCTTGTCCTTCCTGCGGTCGCACTTTGTTTAATTTAGAGGAAGTGTTACACAAAGTGAGAGAGGCGACCAAGCATCTCACCGGTTTGGACATAGCAGTAATGGGCTGTATTGTCAATGGCCCGGGAGAAATGGCTGATGCTGATTACGGCTACGTCGGGAAGCAACCGGGTTATATCTCGCTGTACCGGGGCCGGGAAGAAATTAAGAAAGTCCCGGAAGACCGAGGAGTGGCAGAATTGATAGACTTGATTAAATCGGACGATCGCTGGGTCGATCCTTAATTGCTGTCGATCGTCCCTAGGGAGTGTTTTCAACCCGGAGATCCCCCCTAGCCCCCCTTAGTAAGGGGGGGACAAGAGCGCTCAAAGTCCTTGTTAAGGGGGGGGGACAAGAGGGATCGAAGTCAACCCCTACTCCCCTTGTTAAGGGGGATTTAGGGGGATCGAGGCTTCGGTACAAACATGGAGATAGACGGTTTCAGTCTTAAGTTGACACCGCAGAACTCGGCAAAGTGGAATAATATATGTACGCCAAACGCGAGCGGGCCTTGCCTGTGTTAGATTGAGCGTAATTATTCTGAACTCTTTTCCTCCCGCGCGTCAGACAAATGGTTATAACAAAACGAGGGCTTTTTCTAAGTGCAGCAGCGGTGGTACTCACGGCTGTAACTCTTGCGAACACTGGTTGCAGTTCTAAATCTCTGGCTTCTTTTCGGGGAAGCCCTAAAGAGTTGGTTGATGAAGTTTGGCAAATTATTGACAAAAGTTATGTAGATGGCACTTTTAACCAGGTTGACTGGAAAGCGGTGCGGAATGATTATTTGAATCGGACTTATACCAGCGACGAGGAAGCTTACAAAGCAATTCGAGAAATGCTGAAAAAGCTGGACGATCCTTATACGCGGTTTATGGACCCTGAAGAGTTCAAGAATATGCAGGTAGAAACTTCTGGGGAACTGACAGGAGTTGGGATTCAGTTGACTCAAGATGAGGAAACTAAGAAGTTGACAGTGATTTCGCCGATCGAAGATACCCCTGCTTTTACTGCTGGTATTTTGGCAAAAGATATCATTACTGAGATTGATGGCAAGAGCACCGAAGGCATGGATACGAATCAAGCGGTAAGTTTGATTCGCGGCCAGGCGAATACAGAGGTGACGCTGACTATTTTGCGGGGAAGCAAGGAATTAGAATTCAAGCTGAAACGCGCTAAAATTGAAATTCATCCAGTGCGGAAGTCGGTGCAGAAAACCCCGATCGGAGAAGTCGGCTATATTCGCTTAAATCAGTTCAGTGCGAATGCTGCATCGGAAATGCGATCGGCAATTAAGGATTTGGAACAGAAAAAAGTGACAGGCTATATTTTAGACTTGCGTTCCAATCCCGGCGGGTTGCTGTACGGAAGTATTGAAATTGCTCGGATGTGGCTCAAAGAAGGTACGATCGTCTCAACGGTCGATCGAGTCGGTGAGGCCGATAAACAAACGGCAAATAAGGCAGAGCTCACAGACAAACCGTTAGTTGTACTGGTAGACGGCGGTTCAGCAAGTGCTAGCGAGATTCTATCCGGCGCTTTGCAAGACAACAAACGCGCGGTTTTGGTGGGAACAAAGACCTTTGGTAAAGGTTTAGTTCAGTCAGTACGTGGCGTGGGAAATGGTTCCGGTTTGGCGGTGACAATTGCCAAGTATTTTACTCCCAACGGCACTGATATCAACCACGCCGGGATTGAACCGGATTTTAAGGTAGAACTCACCGACGCTCAAAAACAGGAATTGAGGCGCGATCGCGATAAAATTGCTACCACAGCCGATCCGCAGTATGCAAAAGCTATGGAAGTTTTGACACAACAAGTTACTGGTAAAACAGGGAACAATAAGGCGGAGTCGAAACCAAATGCAGCGCCACCCAAACCGAATGCGGCGCAAGCAAAACCGAGTGCAGCACCTTCTAAATCTAAATAGAAAACCTGTATAGGGTTTCAGTTAAAAAAAAGCATTCGGGGGAAGATTTACGGCTAAAAGCCAAGATTTTAAACTCGAATGCTTCGCTATTTTTGCAATCCGTCCTTGCGAGTCATCTCAAATCCCGTAGCATTGTCGGGCGTAAAATCCAGCCAACAGTCAACCACAGACAGTGCCACCAAAATCGATCTAATTAATCTGCGTTAATCTGTGTTAATCTGCCCTCATCTGCGGTTAAAAAAAGAGAATGTAAACCGCAGATGACAATGGATGGACGCAGATTCACGCAGATGATGAGAAGAGAGTTATCAAGAATTCCTTGGTCATTGGGGCTGGCATTTGCCGGCGCGAATTAATCCGATGCGCCGGGCGATGGCATCTTCGGGCGAATCGTAAGGGCCCCACTTTTCAATAATACTGGGGTTTTGTTGTTCGAGTTGGGCGATCCTCTGCGAGGGCTCCGCCAACGGCAAAATTTCGCAATTACCTGCAGGACGTTTGACAATATAAAATTTTGGTGTGGCTGTCATAGATCAATTCGTGAAATAAAGGTGGATAATAACTAAGCAATTCGCTCATTATATCAAGTAGGGAAACGGCATGGCGCCCTGTCCAAGGCGTGTCTTAGCATTAAACCCCTAGTCCAACAGTTGTTTTAACCCCTGCGGAACTGCGGATTTAACCCCCTGGAATCAATAAGAATAAAAAAAAACTAACACTTTGGTAAGAGGGCACAATATTTATCTATGATAAAAATATAGACATTTGTCTAAACAGTGCATTAAACCTTTTCATAAGCACCGAAATGTTCTAATCAATACAAAAAAAAACCATGCACTTTTTCGCCAAAACAATCCCCGAAATTCAACCAGAAATCATACCAGTTAACGAATCACCGCCAGAACTTGTTACTTTCGATGTCGGCGGGATGAAATGTGCCGGCTGCGCGAAAGCTGTGGAACGCCAACTCATGCAGTATTCAGGCGTCATCTCAGCTTGCGTTAACTTGGCCGTAGAAGTCGCGACGGTTGAGTGTCAACCGGGGGCTGTCGATGCAGAGGCTTTAGCGAAAAAGTTGACTGATAATGGATTTCCCTCTCAGTCTCGTTCTGGTGAAAATCAGCGGGAAGCAGAAGCGGCAACAATTGAACGGCGGGGGCAAGAAATTCGACAGCAAATCAAGCAATTGACGATCGCCCTGCTCCTAATTATTCTATCGGGTTTAGGTCACGTACTCGGCACAAAAGCCCCAATTCTCACCAATATCTGGTTTCACTGGGGACTCGCCACCCTAGCTTTGCTGCTACCGGGCCGCCCGATTATTGTTGACGGGTGCCGCAGTTTGTGGCGAAATGCACCCAACATGAATACTTTGGTAGCTTTAGGCGCTGTCACAGCTTACACCGCTAGCAACGCGGCGCTGCTGTTTCCACGGATGGGATGGGAGTGCTTTTTTGATGAACCGGTGATGCTGCTGGGCTTTATTTTGTTGGGGAAAACTATCGAACAGCAAGCCAGACGGCGCGCTGCATCAGCTTTGCAAGCTTTAATCGCATTGCAACCGGCGAAAGCCCGCTTAGTGGATTTTAAACTCCCGAGTTTAGATTTGCGATCGGAAGAATTACCTTTAAATTCGACATCAGAGGTATACAATCCACAATACATTGAAATTCCAGCCGATCGCGTCCGAGTCGGAGAATGGCTGCAAGTTTTGCCCGGGGAAAAAATACCGGTAGACGGTGAAGTCTGCGAAGGCAAAACAACTATAGATGAGTCGATGCTGACTGGCGAATCAATGCCGGTTTTGAAGCAACCAGGAGATACAGTGGCGGCGGGAACTATCAATAAATCCGGGGCCGTTGTGATGCGCGCAACTCGCACCGGTAAGGAAACAACTGTAGCTCAAATGGTGGCTTTGGTGCAGGCAGCCCAAACTCGCAAAGCGCCGATTCAAAATTTAGCTGATACTGTGGCGGGATATTTTGTGTATGGGGTAATGGCGATCTCGGTTTTAACTTTCCTATTTTGGTATTTTGCCGGCACTCATATTTGGCCTTCAGTGCTTTTAGGAGAGTGGGCAATGGGCATCGGGCATGGGGCAATGGGCATCGGGCATGGGGCATTAGGCATGGGAAATCAATTATCAGTTACCGATTACCAATTACCAATTACCCATTATCAATCGCCTTTGCTGTTAAGTTTGAAATTGGCGATCGCAGTTTTAGTCATCGCTTGTCCTTGCGCTTTGGGACTGGCTACCCCAACTGCAATTTTAGTCGGTTCTGGCATCGGGGCGGAGCGCGGGCTTTTAATTCGTGGTGGTGATGTTTTAGAACGGGTGCATCAATTAGATACTGTGGTTTTTGACAAGACTGGCACTCTGACAACCGGAAATCTCACACTCACAGATTATTTGCCGATTTTCCAGAATTTAGAGTTGGATTTGAACTCAGATATTAATGTGGGAAACAGCCCTGATGTTTGTTCCACAATTGATGGAGTTTCTGCAAGTGCGGTTGACTCAAAACTGCTGCAAATTGCGGCGGCGGTGGAAAGGGGCGCTTGTCATCCCATCGCCGCAGCGATTTTGCTGGAAGCTCAACAGCAAGGTTTGCCGCTGCTAGCTGCTGAGGATTTCTGCACGGAACCCGGCTTCGGCGTTTCTGCTTTGGTGGAGGGCCGGCGGGTGTTCGCGGGGAATGCTCAATGGATCAGCGAGCAGGGGGTCGCTGTGGCGACGCAATTGTCGGGGTCAATGGAAGGCAAAACGGCGGTTTACGTGGCTTCTGGGGGCGTTTTGCTCGGGGTGATCGGGCTAAAAGATACTCTGAGACCGGATGCTAAGGCGGCGGTGGAACGTTTGCGGGGCATGGGATTGCGGGTGATGATGCTGACGGGGGATACGGCGTCGGCGGCGGCGGCGACGGCGCAGCAGCTAGATTTGACGGCGGCTGATGTTTTGGCCTCTTTGCGGCCGGAGGGGAAGGCGAGAGCGATCGCGACTTTGCAAGCCCAAGGCTGTAAAGTGGCTGTGGTGGGGGATGGCATCAATGACGCCCCGGCTTTGGCTCAAGCTGATGTCGGTATCGGTTTGCACTGCGGCACTGATGTAGCAGTTGAGACTGCTCAAATTGTGCTGATGCGAAATGCTTTGATGGATGTTGTTGAGTCGATAGAGCTCGGGCGCGCTACTTTCAACAAGATTCGCCAAAATTTATTTTGGGCTTTTGGTTACAATACTCTGGGAATTCCGGTTGCAGCGGGTATCTTGCTGCCTGCAACCGGAATTCTACTCAGTCCTGCGGCGGCCGGGGCATTTATGGCGTTTAGTTCTGTTAGCGTTGTTACAAATTCTTTGTTTTTGCGCCGGGGATTTCGAGGGTAAATTTATCCCTTGCATATAAAAATCGGAGGTCATCAGCCATTAGCTAGGAACTAATGATTAATGACCTCACTCCACGATGGATATCAGCGCCTGACACCATCCGTCTAGAGCAAAAAAGTTTCGACGTTAGTTCGATGCCCCAGATTCGTCTGTGGAGTCAATCTCAAATCTCAAATCTCAAATCGACTGACTGATATGGCTACAGTGCCATACTTTCCAAGAGTCGCCAATTATTGTTGTTCATAACGGAATGACTCACTAGCTCGAACATTTGACGGCAGTGGTTGTTGGTTTGCAGTGGCAGTTCCTCGTTTTTAATCACGAAGTTCATGCGAACCTCTGAGTCGCTAGCCGTGTTTTTCTCAATTAGGACTTCTGCGGTGACAAGTTTGGCAATCGAAACTTGACCGGGGAGCTCGCGAGCCATGAGGGAATCTCCTGTATTGTAGATAATATCAAGATTGCATGACTCTAAAATTTCAATCAGGGACTGACGGAGACGGTCGATCGGAACGGCAACGATAAAAAAACCAGTATAGCGAGCCATAGACAACTCCAGCCGTGAGGCATTTAGACTTTATTATCATACCGAACCTAGAAGAGATGCACAGAACAATATGGATTTATTTTATTCAGCTGGAAAGTTAGGGCAATGAAGGGCAAACTTATCGTGTTTGAGGGGGTTGAAGGTGCGGGTAAAACTAGGCAAATGCAGCGGCTGATACATTGGCTGCAAGCAAGTTGCTTTCTGAGAGTCGGGTTGGTGGCTACTCGCGAACCGGGGGGTACTGAGTTGGGAAAGGGACTGCGACATTTGCTGCTGAAACAAGATGGGGGGGAATTGGTATCCGATCGAGCAGAATTACTCATGTACGCTGCAGATCGCGCTCAACACGTCGAAACTTGTCTCAAACCCGAGTTATCCAAGGGAACTATTGTTTTATGCGATCGCTTTACTGACTCTACGATTGCTTATCAGGGCTACGGCCGCGGTCTTAACTTAAATTTAATTAAACAGTTGAATGAAATTGCCACCGGCGGCTTGGAAAGCGATCTGACTTTGTGGCTGGATATTAATGTGGAGGCGGGTTTGGCGAGGGTAAGGGCTCGGGGAGGGTGCGATCGAATCGAGCAAGCTGATTTGAAGTTTCATCACCAGGTGCAGCAAGGTTTTGCGGAGTTAGCCGAGGAAAATAAATCTCGAATTGTCCGGATAAATGCCGATCGACCTGAATATGAGGTCGCTCAGGAAATTCAAGCTATTGTAACTCGCCGGTTAGAAGCTTGGGGATCTTTAAATAATACCAATTCTGAAAAATAGCGCTACATAATCTGTAGGGAAACGGCAATGTCCTGTCCGGCTCTGGCAACTTACAATTTAACATTTTTAACTCTCAACAATAGACCTCTTGCGAAAGTGCGCTCGTTCTAGGTAAAATAAAAGAAATAATTAGCTCCCATAAGATGAATTACGAACAAGTACAAAAGTTAAACCCCGCCGACTTTAAACGGTACTGTGGACTACATCAAGAGACAT
>NZ_JANMZH010000055.1:0-11092 GCF_031383065.1 Microcoleus sp. OTE_8_concoct_300
CAGTTAGCTTCTGGCAGTGCTGACAAGACAGTGAAACTGTGGGATACCCGCACGGGCAAACAAATCAATACCCTCACTGGTCATACAGACTCGGTTTGGGGCGTCAGCTTCAGCCCCGATGGCAAGCAGTTAGCTTCTGGCAGTGCTGACAAGACAGTGAAACTGTGGGATACCCGCACGGGCAAACAAATCAATACCCTTACTGGGCATACAGAGAAAGTTAATGGTGTCAGTTTCAGCCCCGATGGCAAGCTGCTAGCTTCTAGTAGTGCTGACAACACCGTAAAACTGTGGGATATCAGTCAAGGCAAACAAATCAATAACCTCACCGAGGATACTACGGTTAATGGCGTCAGCTTCAGCCCCGATGGCAAACTGCTAGCTTTTGCTAGTGCTGACACCACAGTGAAATTGTGGGATATCACTACAGAGCAACAAATCAAAACCCTCAATGGCCATACCGACTGGGTTAGCGGTGTCGGCTTCAGCCCCGATGGCAAGATACTGGCTTCTGCTGGTGGTGACAGTCAAGTAAAACTGTGGGATACAACAACAGGGAAGGAAATCAAAACTCTCACTGGTCATACACAAGTGGTTAATAGCGTCAGCTTTAGCCCCAATGGCAAGATGCTTGCAACTGCCAGTGATGACAGTAGAGTAAAACTGTGGAAGTGGGATTTTGATTATTTAGTTCAGGAAGGATGCAATTTCATAGACAATTATCTTAAACCTAATCCTGATGATATAGAAGCCATTGAGATTGACAGAAATTTATGCAAGAAGCTTTGATAATTTCAGATGGAAAACTGCATAAAAACCAGCACCTAAACCATATAAAAATCCAACCTTTCTAAAACCCTTTACCCAGCATCTAACATGACTAACCAAACCCCCAACTTCTACGCCCTCCTCATCGGTATCGATTTCTACTTCCCCCATCGGTTGCCAGAAGGTAACTACTACAAAAACCTGCGGGGATGTGTTCAAGATATTAACCATGTCGAAACCTATTTAAAAACCACTTTTAACCTCACCCCCGACCAAATTATTAAACTCACTGCAACTGCTTCTGAGAATCCAAATCAACCCCAAGAACCCCCGGAACTTTTACCCACGTATGAAAATATTGTTGACAAATTCAAGGAACTAACGGCCAAAGCCCAACCGCAAGATCAAGTCTATATTCACTACTCTGGTCACGGGGGACGGGCGAAAACAATTTTTGAAAGCCTCAAGGGTTTTGGGGGTTTAGATGAAGCCTTAGTTCCGACAGATATCGGTCAACCCAATTCCCGCTATTTGCGCGATTTGGAATTTGCTAAACTTCTGGAAGAAATGGTGGAAAAAGAGTTGGTTGTCACCCTCGTACTCGATAGCTGTCATTCTGGTGGTGCAACGAGAGAAATGAGCGGAGATGACCGGATTCGCGGGGAAGGGTTTATTGACACCACTCCTCGACCTACGGATAGTTTAGTCGCCCCGCTTCAGGAATTAGCCCAAAATTGGCAAGCTTCAACAGAAAATAGCCGCAATATTACCGTTGTCAATGGTTTGTTACCCGAACCGAAAGGCTATACCTTAATCGCTGCTTGCCGGGATCATGAATTTGCTTATGAAAAGGTTTTTGAAGGGACGGAACGCAACGGCGCGTTAACTTATTTTTTATTAAAAGCTTTGCGGCAAGAGGGAACAGAAATTTCTGTAGAGGAGCTATTTAATAAAATTTCTAGTCAAGTTAACAATGAATTTGAACGACAAACACCCATGTTGATGGGAGAGACAGATCGCACTTTTTTTGGCGGTCAATCTTTCGTTGCTAGCCGTAAGGTGCCGGTGATGAAAGTAGATATTAAGAAAAACCGAGTTCAGCTACAAATGGGTCAAGCTAGCGGTATTAAAAAAGGGGCAGAATTTGATATTTTCAAATTCAGAACGAGGGATTTTGAAGATAGTGACAACCGCATCGCAACGGCTAAAGTAGTAGAATTGGGAGCATCGGACTGTTGGGCAGAAGTAACGGCGCTATATGGTATCAGAACCATCAATAATCAATTAACCGAAGGAATGATTGAAATCGGTTCCCCTGCTGTCTATTTGTCGCCAGGATTAAAACAAATTCGCAAAGTTCGCCTTCTCTTACCTGACCCGTTACCACCATTTCCGGGTGTCACTATTGCATCAATTTCTACGAAAATAGAAGAGATTAAAACAAAAGTTGAAGGCCATCGCTGGATAGAATTTTGTTCTGAAACAGAAACAGATGAGAATGTAGATTATTTTGTTTACCTGAATTATGAAGGGGAGTATTGGATTTTAGATGCAAATAGAGAACTCATCAAAAATGTTCTTTTTCCGATAAGGATTGATGAAGCTGAAGCCACAGAAAGGCTAATTAATCGCTTAATCCATGTTGCCAGATATGAGAGTATTTTGGAGCTGGATAATGAGGATGCTTTTGCTACATTAAATGGCAAGATTAAGGTAGAGTTAGTTAAATCAGTAAAAGGAGAACAAGTAGTTTTGAATGCTGATGGTAAGGTGCCAGTGTTAGAAGAAGGCGAACGGGTTATGCTGCGAATGCACAATGAATCTAAGCGAATTTTAAATATTTCTGCTTTAATACTTCAGGCAGATTTAAGTATTGTCAAATTCTATCCTAGAGGTAGTAGTGATGATCCTGTAGATCCCGGACAAGACAAAGGAACTACCATTGAACTCGAACTGCCAGAAAATTATCAGGAAGGAGTATTTATCATTAAAGTGTTTGCTACGGTGGATGCAACAAATTTTCAAGTGTTAGAGTTGCCACCGTTAGATCAACCTCGTCCAGAAGTTGGGGATAAAAAACCGACCAATGCTTTAGAACAGTTATTAACGGTGGTTGTGGATGAAGAAAATCCTAAGCGGAAGATTACGGTTGTGACTGATGCGAGTGAGGAATGGACGACGGAAAAGGTGGAAGTGGTGGTGAAAAATAGTGGGGTTTGATTTAGATAATTTTTTAAGGATGCTGCCAAAGCTTATATCCCTCTGCGGTCATTTGTGTTGATCTGCGGTTGTAAGTCAAAAACTTGTTATTCCTGGAAAAGATTAGCCTAATCCGAATCTCAATCCTTTTTCAACATAAAAAGTTCAACAGGACTTACGCAACTGGCACTCAATCAAAGTCGCAAGTGGAATGAATCGGATGAAGCCTGTGAGACGACCCAGCCAACTCCTGAAGTTCCTCAATGGTACGTGTTTCTCAGCGGTGAAGCCAAGGGGCCCTATACCAAATTGCAATTATGGGAGGTTCAGGAAATCACAGCCCGAACCAATGTGCGGCGCGGGGAAGCGGAGTGGCTGCGCGCCAGTGAAATTCCAGAACTAGCGGCGTACCTCACTCAAAAATAAGACAGTACACGTCACCGCACGTCGATCGGCGCTTAAGACGATCGCACTGCCCAGAAAGTAGCGCTATTCTTAGAAAAGGGATTTGTGTCAGCGAGACTCCCGGAGATTTTTATGAATATTACTTTGAGTCCTGAGCAGGTAAAATTGATCGAAGCGCAATTAGCACGCGCGGCAGTTTAGCTCGCCGGAAGAGGTGATTACAAAAGCCCTCCAGACTTTGACGCAAACGCGGAAGCATTATTGGGAGTGGGTGGAGGAGGTGCGATCGGGCGTGGAGGAAGCGGAGGCGGAACTATCGCGGGGTGAGGGAATTCCCTTAGAGAGTGCGATCGAGCAATTGCAGGAAAAGTTTCGCAAATTTAAGCAGTTAAATAATGTACTGTAAAAACTATTCTCGGCGGGGCTGAACGCTTCTCCACAACTTCAAATATTCAGGCCGAACAGATTCATCAATCTCCTGGGCCAAGCTTTCAGGTAAACTGAGCGTTCGGATCAATTCCTGTACGTCTGCCAAATCCTTAAGTCGATCGGGCGCAGTCAATCCCGACGCCAGTTTGAGTTCCACCAAAGTCGTCAGCCGAACTACCCTAATCCCGTCTAACTCAACAGCCGCCACCGCCGGATCGGGAAAACTAACCGACTTAGGTTTGCCGTCACCTGGAAACTCCCCTGCGGTGATAATTTCCACTGATACCCCCGTCGCAGCATCTTTAAACATCTTGGTGGCCCCTGCAAATGCAGGTACAAAACCTCTGCCTACTAGGGACGATCGAAATGCCTCTAAACCTTCAGCAGTCATCAGCAAATCTACATCTTGAGTAGCTCTGACGTAACCGTGAATAGTTAAAGCCATGCCGCCAATTACCGCGTAGTCGATGCCAGCCCTGGTGAGCCTATCTTTTAAGTTTTCCAGAGTTTGATATACTTTGCCCTGCTGCATAAAAAATAAGTCGAGTTCGATAATTGACTGCATAGTTCAAGTTTTCCAAATAAAAAGCCCTCAACTTTGTGAGGGCTTTGCGATGCCAAGACGGAGACTTGAACTCCGGACACGTGGATTTTCAGTCCACTGCTCTACCAACTGAGCTATCTCGGCTTGTTTTTTTACGCTTAACCACCTTAGCAGACACATAGGGAATTTAGCAAGGGGTTTTGTAAATTAATTTTTAGATCGCGCGAGAACCCCCCGCCTGTAAGCTAAAAGCTGCAACCTAAAATCCAAGAATCGCAATGGCACAGCAAGATCGGGACAGCGAGGGCAAGAGTCTGCTTGTCTTGGGCATAATTTGGCTGCTGGGGGCAATTAGCGATCGCCTCTGGTTTGCCCTCGATCGATCTGTTCCCGCCTGGGATCAGGCAGAATACCTCACGAGTACCCTGAATTACTTGCAGGCGTTGCAGCATCCTCAGTGGTTTTCCGGGGAGTGGTGGACAAACTTCTGGCTGCTTTCGACGAAAATTCCGCCCTTGGTGTACATCTTGACGGTTCCGTTTCTTCAGGTTTTCGGTACTGGGGGCGATCGGGCAACCCTCGTTCATTTATTATTTAGTGCAATTCTCCTCGCCTCAGTCTACTGTCTGGGCGTCCAACTATTTAACCGGCAAGTCGGTTTGTGGGCCGCTGCAATTTGCGTTTTGTTACCGGGACTTTATCGGTTCCGCTTGCAATTTTTACTCGACTTTCCCCTCACTGCGGCGATTACTTTTGCTTTCTATTGTCTGACAATGTGGAAGGCTTCTGAAGCAAGAAGGAAGTTCGGCAACGGATTCTGTAACGGATGTAACGGATGTAACGGATGTCAGGAAGAAGGAAGTTCGGCAACGGATTCTGTAACGGATGTAACCGATAGAATTCAGTTGGAAGAAGGAACAAAGAAAAAGTATAAATTCTCCCACTCCCCCACTCTCCCCCTCTCGCCGTCGTCTTTCTTTTGGGCGATCGCCTTTGGAATTTCTCTCGGCTTATCAATATTAGTTAAACACACGACTGTATTATTTCTGTTTACCCCGATTGTGTGGTTAGCTGTGGGTGCTGTGCGCCAAAAAGCTTGGGGAAGATTAGCTCAATTAGCAGGTAGTTTGTTGCTGTCGGTTGCGGTGTTTGGGCCGTGGGCGAAAACCAATTGGCTGTTAATTTTGACCGGGGGAAAACGGGCAACGCTGGATTCTGCGATCGCCGAAGGAGATCCGGGCATCAATACGATCGACGCTTGGATTTACTACGGTCAACACTTACCCGAACACATTTCTTGGCCTTTGTTACTTATTCCCTTAGTAGGATTGATACTTTATTGGCGTCGTCGGCAAGATAGCTCGTCCATCTTTTATCTTAACTCCTGTCGGTGGCTCGCTGTTTTCTGGGTAGGAGCTTATTTAATTAATTCTCTAAATATCAACAAAGACGACCGATATGTGATACCTTATTTACCAGTTTTATCTATTTTCTTAGCCTACTGTTTAACGCTGTGGCCTTCTCGGTGGGGACGACAAATTCGCTGGGGTACAATTGGCTTGGCAATTTTGGCGATGCTGTTCCATATCTTGCCGCTGGGAGGTGCTCTGGGAAATAGCTTAGTCCAAATTATTAGTCCCGGCAATTCTAACTATCCTTACTTGGGGAAAGAGTGGCCACACCGAGAGGTAATTGCAGAAATTATTGATAGGGAACCTTATTTACAATCTACTTTAGGCGTGTTGCCTTCGACGCCGGAAATTAACCAGCATAATTTGAATTTTTACGGTGCTTTGGCTAATTTTCAGGTTTACGGCCGGCAGGTGGGAACGAATTTAAAACAAGTGCCACAAGATGTGCGATCGCTCTCTTGGTTCGTAACTAAAACTGGCCCCCAAGGTTCGATTCGCGAAGGGATTAAAAAAGCTCAAAATGCAGCCGTAACCGCGATTGAAAAAGGGGATAAATTCCAGTTAGAAAAAACTTGGGTTTTGCCAGATTATACTAATTTAAATCTTTATCGCAAGCGAGTGCAGCCTGTCGAAATACAGCCGTTGAATGAAGCGCGATCGCAAGTACAATTAGATCGAGTTACTGTCGCTGCAAAAGCAGTTCCCGGAGTCGCGCTGCCGATTACTTATACTTGGTCTGGACCTTGGCAGCAGTTGCAGTCTGGTTTAGTGTTGGTAACGTGGCAAAATCAGCAGTCTGGCGATATTCCACCGGGACAGACTTTCAGGATTTTACACGATCGCGCGATCGCCCAGGCGACTTTGCATCCGGGGATGCTGGAAGCGGATAAATTTGCTGTGGGGTTTCGAGTTGTCGATCGCACGGCGATGCTTCCTCCTGCTAATATTGCACCGGGAACTTACAATCTGCAAGCTACTTATCTAAATCGGAAAACCGGTGAAACTTATCCGATTAATGTGCCGGCAGTTAGTGTTAATATCGAGGCAGAGCCTCTGGATATGCGTTCTCAGGCAGAGCCTGGAAACGAGAATAATACAGATAAGCCTGAGTTAGATTTGGTGACTCAATTGCGGGCGATGGCGGTTAATTTACCCAAAGGATTGCCCGGTTTAGAACCCGTGTTCGAGCAGATTGGGCGCATCAATCAGTACGATCCAATTCAAGATTATACCGTGCAAGCGGAACAAACGTTAGAATATCGGTTGCAGCAAGAACCCAATAATCTAGAATTGGCTTATGCTTTGGCATTTTCTCGGGTATTGCAGCAGAATGCCAAAAGTGCGATCGCCGCCTTAGAAAAAGTTACCCAACTCGACTCTCAAAACCCATACGCCTATGCTTATCTCGCTTTCGTCCAGCTTTACGGCTGGCATCCCAAAGCCGCTCAAACAGCCTTAAAACCTGCTCTCGCTCTCAACTCCAATCTACCGGAAATTAGAATTTTAAACGGTGTAGCGGCTCTGATGCAAGGTAATCTCATTCAAGCATGGCAAGATTTGCAATACTTAAAAAAACTAAAAATTTAACAATCCCTTTTATTGTGGCACGGGCGTCCCGCCTGTGCTTCGCCTGTGCTTCGCCTGTGCTTCCGAATCGGTAAAAAACAGAAAACCAATGAACCAACCAAGAATTGTCTCTCTAATTCCCAGTGCCACCGAAATTGTAGCACTTTTAGGATTAACCGATGCAATTGTGGGCCGTTCCCACGAGTGCGACTATCCCCCCGAAATCCAAAATTTACCTGTTTGCACTCAGCCTAAATTCAATCCCGAAGGAACTAGCAGCGAAATTCACAACCGCGTGACAGAATTGTTGCAAAATGCCCTCAGCGTGTATAAAGTAGAAATAGATACTTTGGAAAAATTGCAGCCGACTCACATTATTACTCAAGCTCAATGTGAAGTCTGCGCTTGTTCTCTAACAGAGGTTGAACAAGCGGTAAGCACGCTGGTAAATAGCAAGCCGGAAATTATTTCTTTGCAGCCGAATCTGCTAGCAGAAATCTGGACGGATATTCAGCGAGTTGCTGATGCTTTGGGCGTAGATGGCAAAAGTGCGATCGACCTTTTGCAATCCCGCATCGATGCTATTATCTCCAAAACACAAGCATCATCTATTCTTACCACAAAAGAGAGAGTTCCCAAAGTAGCTTGCATCGAGTGGATTGAGCCTTTGATGGCTGCGGGTAACTGGATTCCCGAATTAGTAGCAATGGCGGGAGGCAATTCGCTATTTGGAATTGTCGGCGAACATTCCCCTTGGTTAAAATGGGAATCGCTAGTAGAAGCTAATCCCGATGTAATTATTTTCATGCCTTGCGGCTTTGATTTAAGCCGAACTCACAGCGAAGCAATCCCGATAACTAAATACGCAGAATGGCCTGAGTTGCCAGCAGTAAAAACGGGGAAAGTTTACATAACTGACGGCAATTCTTACTTTAATCGACCGGGGCCGAGATTGGTTGATTCGTTAGAAATTTTAGCAGAAATTCTCCATCCCGAAATCTTCGATTTTGGCTATCGGGGTAAGGGTTGGCAGCCATTTTTGTAAATAGCCGCAGCTAGCTAAAGCTTTATCTATAGCAATCCTAAATCATTTGTGAATTGCTTACTCCCTCCCCTTGATAAGGGGAGGGTTGGGGTGGGGTAAAAAATTTACGACTCCTGCAAGGATTGCTATATATTATACCAACCGCCAAGACGGTTAGGACGTTGTTAATGGCTGAAACGATTGATTTTATTGCTTCTTCCTTCTTCCTTCTTCCTTCTTCCTGACATCCGTTACATCCGTTACATCCGTTACAGAATCCGTTGCCGAACTTCCTTCTTCCTTCTTCCTTCTTCCTTCTGCTCTAATTCTGAATTGCCTGCCATACAAATAAGGACACAACAATGTTGTGTCCTTACTTCGCCTTCATTTAACCGAATCTGACATCAATTGATGCAAAAACCGCTAGTCTCACTTCACATCGGGCGGCATCAATACCTTGTCAATTACGTGAATAACGCCGTTGCTAGCTTTGATATCAGCTTTCACAACATTAGCGCCGCTGACAGTAACTTTGCCTGAGTTAACTCCCACCTTCAGCGAGCTGCCTTCAACACTTTTAACATCGCCGGATTTCAGGCTAGTAGATAAAACCGAACCAGGAACAACGTGGTAAGTTAAAATCTTAGTAAGTTTGGCTTTGTTTGCCGGTTTGAGCAAATCCTCCACAGTTCCTTTTGGCAAAGCAGCAAATGCCGCGTCAGTCGGAGCAAAAACAGTGAAAGGGCCTTTGCCTTGTAAAGTTGTAACCAAACCGGCAGATCCCAAAGCCTTCGTCAACGTCTTGAATTGACCGTTGCCAGATGCAATAGCAACAATATCCTTAGCAGCTGCAGTTGGTGCCGGTGAGGCCGCAGTTTTCACATTTCCTGCAACTTGTTGAGTTTGAGTTGCATTAGCAACATTGGTGTTGGAGTTGATGTGAGCCCAAGCCGGGAAACCAATCAACGCGCTAGCGCCGATTACTCCTGCGAAACCTGTGAGTTGTTTCATCCAGCTAGGTAAATTTTGATTTTTCATAAAACCTGTCGGTAAGTGGGAAACTCAGTCGCTGCATAGCGCTGAGAGGAAAACTATCGGCGGTTTCAACCGCCTTGAACATTACAGGGGGATCGTTTGATTCGATGTAATGAATGTGATGTACTTTCACGATCGACAATTACCACTTCAAACCTCACGATCCTGTACCCATAATGTTTGCTCTTTCGAGCCTCCCTTACGGGGTAATGTTAGCTTCGACCTTGTTATAAGAGCTTGTTAGGCTCGCAACACTGTTCCAGTGACCTTGGAACTGTTTAATCACGAGCGACAGAGCGGGGAACTAGCTACGCATTCGCCCGGTGTCGTGACTCAAATAACGGCTCCTCTTACGAGGGGTCTGGTCAGCACAGCTTGCGAGAGATTTCTCGCGACCAAGCTCAGTCCCTTTAGGGCTGGGTTGCTGACTGCGCTTGCATTTCCTTATGAGATAAAACAGTGAACATGAATTGTTATGTTAGCCAAATCTCGACAAAAAGCAAGGTTGCCAGAGGCTAAGGTAGAGAGAAAATTCTCTTCGATCCGGGATCGACCAAAACTTCCTTACTATAACGCAAGCTGAGAAATCGGGCATCAACCGCTAAATTTGTAACTCAAAACCTCAATCACCGAACCAGTTTGGGGTAAGTCAGCAGATTTGATCGAAATGGTGTCATTATTCAATCGGCGCACCGGCGTACCCTCCATCAGCGCCAAGAATTCATCTAGCGGCACCAAATCGCACGCAGCAGCATCGGCGGCTTGGGTTTTGAAATGTGTGGGAATCACCATCTTCGGTTTGAGAAGTTGCAAAGTTTGCTTCGCTTCCGCCGGAGTGTAAGCTTTCGGCCCGCCGCCCACGGGAATCAGCACTACATCGGGCCGCCCGATCAAGATTTGTTCTTCAATGCCGATCGGGCCAGCAACTCCGCCCAAGTGTAAAATCTTAACGCCCGCTTGCTGCCACAGCCAAGCCACATTGACCCCAAATCGCCTTCCTCCCTCACGGTCTTTTTGGGTCCGAATCCCTTGAATCCGCAGTCCGTTAGAGTTGTAAGCGCCCGGTTCGTACAAAAGGCCCGGATTGCCCGAAAATCCGTCGATCGCCCCTTCATCGAGCAACCGGCTGCTAATCAGAATCAAATCTGTTGGCACTTTAGGAGAGCGATAGCCTGCCGTACAGCCCAGGGGGCGAAAAGGATTCACCAGTACCCTCGCACCGCCTCCGGCGAACAAGAAGCAAGTGTGGCCCAACCACTGAATCGACAAAGCATCAGCAGTTTGAGCTTGATAGCTTTCCCATCCAGATGGTAAACCAGTTGCTAAAGCTGCTAGCAAACCCGTCTGTGCGTAACGTATTAATTGTCGCCGTTTCATCTTGTGGTTGGGGTTGTCGGGTGTGGGTCGTTTGTTGTTATAGCTGGTAAAAGTATAGTCGTTTATGACATGGCATGGGAGGCATTAAGTCCCTCCCCTTTCACTTT
This sequence comes from Microcoleus sp. OTE_8_concoct_300, assembly GCF_031383065.1. Classification (NCBI taxonomy): domain Bacteria; kingdom Bacillati; phylum Cyanobacteriota; class Cyanophyceae; order Oscillatoriales; family Microcoleaceae; genus Microcoleus; species Microcoleus sp. OTE_8_concoct_300. The sequence continues at coordinate 10,867 of NZ_JANMZH010000055.1, forward strand.
TACTTTGAGCGGATTGACCCGCATTGGCCCAACTACGCAGCTCTCTATCCCATTGCTAAACGCATTTGGGATTGCTTTTCTGAGGATATTGTAAGACCCGTTGACATCGGAGTTGATTAATTGACCGATTGATGTTCTGTACAAACCTCTCTTGATTCGCTTACCGCTAAATGCGACATCATCAGTGCCAGTATGCCCGTACACAGGAATCGGATCTAGATTCAGG
>NZ_JANMZH010000066.1:0-11033 GCF_031383065.1 Microcoleus sp. OTE_8_concoct_300
GAATACAATTACCCTGGAACCTTTGAGTTTAGCAGATCTCAATCAGTTGGTAGCAGATACGCTGATGTGCGATTTATCTTTGGCCCGGCCTTTGACAGAATTGGTTTATCAAAAAACCAAAGGTAATCCCTTTTTCTCTACTCAATTCCTCAAGTCGCTCTATGAAGATGGTCAAATTATCTTTGACTGGGAGGTACGGCATTGGCAGTGCGATATGGCTCAAGTTACATTTGCCGACGCCTCGGATGTGGTGGAGTTTATGGCGACGCAATTGCAGAAGTTGCCGAAGCAAACTCAGGAGGTTCTCAAACTTGCCGCGTGCATTGGGGCGCAGTTTGATTTAGATACATTGGCAATAGTTAGGGAAGAATTACCCAAACAAACGGCATCAGCGTTATGGAAAGCCTTGCAAGAAGGACTTATTTTACTGGTTGCCGAAGGCTATAACTTCATTGAAACAGATGCTCAATCCCCTACGGATTCGGTTGCAAATTCCACTTATAAATTCCTGCACGATCGCGTCCAGCAAGCGGCTTATTCATTGATTCCCAACGACCAAAAACAAGCCACTCATCTCAAGATTGGACAGTTAATGCTACAAAATTATTCCGAGATAGAAAGAGAAGAAAAACTCTTTGATATTGTCGGGCATTTAAATCAAGGAATTGAGTTAATCAATCAATTAAGCGAACGAGAAGCCTTAGCCAAACTCAACTTGGCAGCCGGTTGTAAAGCCAGAAGTTCTACTGCCTACGCTGCGGCAAATATCTATCTGCAAATGGGAGTTGAGCTACTGACAACTCAATGCTGGCAAACTCAATATGAATTGACCCTAAACCTCTATGTTGCTGCTGCTGAAATTGCCTATTTGAATGGTGACTTTGATGGTATGGAGCAGAGGGCAGCACAGGTTTTGCAGAATGCTCAGACAATTTTAGATCGAGTTAAAATTTACGAAATTCAAATTGCCGCTCAGACAGCCCAGAGCAAGGTGTTAGAAACGATCGCCGTAGCAAGAAACGCACTCTTACAATTGGGGATTCAACTCCCTGCCGAACCTGATGAAGCCAAAATTGGCAAAGCGCTACAAGCCCTTGCGGGCCCCCTCGGCGGCAGAAAGATTGAGGAACTGGTTGACCTACCTGTGATGACAAATCCACAGACTCAGGCAGCTATGCAACTGTCTGGTATGATATTTCCACCCATTTTCCAGGGAATGCCCGGTTTGCTTCCTCTGCTGAGCTCCACGATGGTGAGTTTATCGCTGCAATTTGGGAATGCACCCGCCTCGACGGTGGGGTATGCGATGCACGGGATGGTGCTATGTGCCTTTTTACAAGAGGTGGAAACCGGCTATGGCTTTGGGCAATTGGCACTCTCATTGCTCGAGAGGTTCAATGTGCCCGAATTCAAGTCTATAATTCTGCTTTTGTTTGGTGGTTGGATTCAGCATCGCCAAGAAGCTCTCTTGGCAACGATACCGACGCTGAAAGAGGGTTATAGGTTGGGCATGGAAACAGGCGACTTTGTAGACGCTGGCTACAACATATATATTTGTTTTTATACCCATTTATTCGCTGGGGTAGAACTAGACTCTTGGGAAGCAGAAATAGCGGGTTACAGGGCTGTCATGGCGCAGTTGAAACAATATTCGGCTCAGATTTATTTGGATATGATTCAGCAGACAGTGCAGAACTTGAGGGAAACGCGTATTCGGCCGGATTTCTTAATAGGCTCTGCCTACGATGAAACGGTGATGATTCCCAAGCACTATCAGGATAATGAATTCACGGCGATCGCTTGTGCTTGCATCTACAAACTGCTGCTTGCTTACTGCTATGGGAATTACACGGCTGCCCTAGACCACATTACCCAAGTCAAACAGTATTTGATGGGAGTATCGGGATCGGTTTTTGTTCCGATTTTTCATTTTTATGCCGCCCTCACCCACCTGGCACTTTTGCCGGCGCAGCCAGCAATTGAGCAAACTGAAATTCTTGGTTTAGTAGAAACCCATCAAAGCACGCTGCAACAGTGGGCGCAAAACGCTCCGATGAATTATCTGCATAAATGGCACTTAGTTGAAGCAGAACGGCAACGGGTGTTGGGCAATAAAGCCGAGGCGATTGAATTGTACGATCGCGCCATTTCTGGAGCCCAAGAAAACAAATATACTAATGATGAAGCCCTGGCCAACGAACTAGCAGCCCAATTCTACTCGGAATGGGGCAAAACAAAAGTTGCTCAAGCCTATATGTTTGAAGCGTATTATTGTTATGTTCAATGGGGAGCTACTGCTAAGGTAACGGATTTAGAAACGCGATATCCCCAATTATTCGCGGTAACTCAACCGACCCGGAAAAACACTAACACTACCGTAGCAATGACAACCACGGGTTCTGGTAATCACCTAGATCTCGCGGCAGTTATGAAGGCGTCTCAGGCTATTTCCGGCGAAATATTGCTGGACAAGCTATTGTCTAGCTTGATGAAAATTTTGATGGAAAATGCCGGGGCGCAACGAGGCTCTTTGATTTTGTCAAGCCACGGACAACTGTTAATTGAAGCTGAAGGGACAATAAATTCCGAACAAGTCACCGTGTTGCAGTCAATCCCCGTTGAAACCTGTCAAGAACTTTCCTCTGCAATTGTCAATTATGTGGCCCGCACTCAAGAAAGCGTGGTACTAGATGATGCTGTCCGAGAGGGACAATTTACCAACGACCCCTACATCCAAAAGAATCAGCCCAAATCCATTTTATGTGTGCCGCTGATTAATCAATCTCAAATCGTCAGTATTGTTTACCTAGAAAATAATCTGACAGCGGGAGCTTTTACGCCAGAAAGAGTGGAACTCTTAAAAGTGTTATCTGGACAGGCGGCGATCTCGATTCAAAATTCTAAGCTTTATACAGAAGTACGCGAAAATGAAACCAGGCTGGCTCAACTCAACAAAGCTTACGAGCGATTTGTTCCCCATCAATTCCTCCATTTTTTAGAGAAATCAAGCATCATTGATGTGGAATTGGGGGACCAAGTGCAGTTAGAAATGTCGGTGTTGTTTTCCGACATTCGCGACTTCACCACGCTTTCGGAAACTATGACGCCGGAGGATAATTTCAAATTTATCAATTCCTATCTCAGTCGCATGGAACCCGTCATTAATGAAAATCACGGGTTTATTGATAAATATATTGGCGATGCGATTATGGCGCTGTTTAGCGGCGAGGCGGATCATGCGGTGAAAGCGGGAATTGGTATGGTACACCGCCTCGTTGAATACAATCAATACTGCGCTAAGGCTGGCTGTGCGCAGATTCAGATTGGGATTGGGATTAATACGGGTTCTTTGATGCTGGGAACAGTAGGAGGACCAAATCGCATGGACGGGACGGTAATCAGCGATGCGGTGAATTTAGCTTCTCGCGTAGAAAGTTTAACGAAAAATTATGGGGTGTCGCTATTAATTACCCACCCAACTTACTCGCGCCTAAAAAATCCATCCCAGTATGCAATCCGCACCCTCGATACGGTAAAAGTCAAGGGAAAATCCGAAGCGGTAACGGTTTATGAGGTGTTTGATGCTGACCCGCTAGAAATTAAAGAGGGCAAGTTAGCTACGCTGGAATTGTTTGCAGAAGCTAGGGCAATTTACTCGGAAGGGAAGTTATTTGAAGCGGCGCGGCTGTTTTCCGAGTGTTGGCGTCAGAATCAGGGCGATGGCGTCGCTAAAATTTACTGGGAACGTTGTCAGTCTGCATTGCTGACTCGCACAAAAATCAAAGACAGGCTACACAATTTACATTAATTGCAACAGTCCCAAACTCGATCGCTACATTATTACACCGCGAGTCCCTGATGGCTTTGAGGGTCTGCTTGTCCTAAGAGTTGGCGGCCACGTAGCGCGAGGTAACTCTCACCAGCTATAGCAGATGTTGAAGGCTTTAGTTATCTAGAATATCAGCAAAATGCCATTGGAGGCAATGGTTTTAGCAATTAACAACGTCCTCCCCATCGGGCGCGGTTGCGCTATATTACATTATATCATGTCCGATAGATTAACCATAATATCACGGTCGGGGCGGGTTTTTGAGATGGTCAATTATTGGCAGGTATTGTTGGCGAACCCTCCCCTACAAAAATCGCGGTCACTCGACCGGACATGATATTACCTCTTAAATGAAGGAGAGTTAATTATTAAATGGAGGCCAAAACTTCAAAATAAGGCTAATACTTGTATCATAGTTTAAATGCACAACAGCTTAATATCACTCTTATAGGTATAGCCTTTCTCAGTAACATGAGGTGCTCTCGCGGTCATAGGGCATAGGCCTCCGTGGGCATAGGCCTCCGTGGGCATAGGGCATCAGTTGCAAGCGGTGTGTACCTCATTTTATTGAGAACCGCTATATGTTGTGACACTTTAGCGCTAAAGCGCCACAACATAGGAAGTCTAAAAAGTTACTAGCGGAACTATACTGCTGGCAGTAACTCCTTTCAATATAGCTAAATATTCCCCTGTTACCTGATACTGAATTATCGTATCGCTCACCAAAGCGCCTGTTCCTTGAAAAATATTTAACTGGTTAAAAGCCAGGGGGCTAATTAAATCAATTTTGTCTTGATTGAGGATAAAATCAGTAATCACATCGGCGGTGGCTAAGCCGATTGAACCCGTGCCGATCGCGAGGGCAAACACATCAAAACCCAATCCGCCTGTGAGAGTGTCGGCACCCCTTTCTCCACATAAGTAGTCATTGCCTCCGTCGCCAAACACTAGATCGTCGCCTTTGCCCCCGTAAATGCGATCGTTTCCCTTACCGCCGTAAATCAAGTCAATACCCCGATCGCCACTAATAAAATCAATCCCCTTACCACCAAAAATAATGTCATTGCCATCACCGCCCCTGATGCCGTCATTTCCTTTTTGTCCGTAAAGCAAGTCATCTCCTGCTTTGCCATGAAGATAGTCATTGCCGGGGCGTGCGTGGATCAAGTCATTCAATGGCGATCCTGTAATGTGATCGTCGTTATCTGTGAAACCGATTACTGACTTTTGGAACAAGGTTGTGACATCGCCCAAGTTATCGTTATCGCTGATATTGACTGTGAGAGGGGCGACCAGATTATTATACAAAGTGTCTGTGCTGGTAGTAGCGTGGCTAATTAGGCTGACATGATTGCCCTCAACAACCTCATCGTCAATAGCCTTCACAGTTACCGTTTGAGCGACATTCCAGTTGGCAGGAGTAAAAGTAAGGGCTTGTAGGCTGACAGTAACTTGGCTTCCAGGGGTAATGGCGACGGTGACATTAGCAGTTGGTTGAGTATTTAGTCGCACTTTGTATATATCGTGACCCAAGCTTTCGAGTACCTCGGTACGGCCAAGTGGTTCAAGGAAAACGACAGCGGGAGTACCTAGAGTCGGCGTAGGAGTCGGAGTCGGCGTGGGAATCGGAGTTGGCGTGGGAATCGGTGTTGGCGTGGGCGTGGGCGTGGGAGTCAGTGTGGGCGTGGGAGTCGGTGTGGGCGTGGGAGTCGGAGTCGGCGTGGGAGTCGGCGTGGGAGTCGGAGTCGGCGTGGGCGTAGGAGTCGGCGTGGGAGTCGGTGTGGGCGTGGGAGTCGGTGTGGGCGTGGGAGTCGGTGTTGGCGTTGAAATCGGAGTCGGCGTGGGAATCGGAGTCGGTGTTGGCGTAGGAGTCGGTGTTGGCGTAGGAGTCGGTGTTGGCGTAGGAGTCGGAGTCGGCGTGGGAGTCGGAGTCGGCGTGGGAGTCGGTGTTGGCGTTGAAATCGGAGTCGGCGTGGGAATCGGAGTCGGTGTGGGCGTGGGAGTCGGTGTGGGCGTGGGAATCGGAGTCGGTGTGGGCGTGGGAATCGGAGTTGGTGTGGGAGTCGGAGTCGGCGTGGGAATCGGAGTCGGCGTGGGAATGTTAACAGTAAAACTGCCTAAATTGCTACCTACAACTTGATTGCCAAGAGTATCTTTTACTTGCGATGCTTGCAAATTAACAGTGTAACTGCCATTATCTGCATCATTCCAACTTCCGCCAGGCGGAGTCAGCGAATAAGTTGCCGTGCGAGTAGTACCGTTACTATTTGTATCGACGCTGAAAAACCCAGTAGGAATAGCACCACCTGACCAATTTACTACCAGGTCAGAATTATCTAAACTGCTAACATCAATTCCACTACTATCACTGAAAGTAACTGTCAATGTCTGACTTGTACCACCCGGATTAGTAATGTTAGAAACGGCACCCAAGCTAGCAGTAGGTGCGGTAACATCAGCAGTACGAGTCAGTTGATTTGCAGCGGTATTGTTATTCCTCGCAGTATCCGTAGCAACAGCCGCAGGTACATCAACTGTGACGGGGCCATCAGCCTTCGGTGTGACATCAAAGGTGTAGGTTTTGGCATTAACTGTGACAAAGTTACCGACAGTCCCATTGGCGACGGTGATATCAGTATTCTCAAACCCGGTGACATTTTCACTGAATGTTGCTGTGACGCTAAATGCTGCGTTGACTGTGGTTGCTGATGCGGGTGTTAAGGCAACTGTGGGTACAAGGGTGTCTACAATTATGGCTTTTTTATCAGCTAAAGATTGTCCCGTAGGAATAGTTAAAGTTGCATTATTATTTCCAGCAGTATCTGTTAAGGTTGCACCAGGGGCTAAAGTTATACTATTTGAATTAAGGTCGGGGCTATTTTGTCCGGTTGCTGGAATGTATGTGCCGAAAGCAGCAGATGTACCGCTAAAAGGTGTAATAGTAACAGTGCCGCCTGTGTCTAAGGCGACACTCATGTTACCGCCTGCTAAAGTAACGGCTTCGCTGAATTTGACGGTAACGTTGATGTTGCCAGTTGTGTTGTAACTGCCGTCAGCGGTGGTAGAGGTGACGCTGGCAATGGTGGGTGCAAGAGTGTCAATAACTATGGCTTTACTACCACCGAGAGATTTGAGTGAGGCGGTAGTGGGGAGGGTTAAAAAAGCGTCAAAGGCTGTAGGAACAATTTCTTTAATTGTGCCGCCGTTGAGGGTGAGGGCGGTGGTGGCGAGGTATTGTAAGTCACCCGAGGTGTCTCCTGGTTGCACTACATAGTTGAAGGTGAGTACAGTACCACCGCTACCGCTGGTATAGATGGCAAAGCGGTCAGTTGTGCCTGTTTCTAGTTGGAGTTGGGGCGTGCCACCTGTGGTATCTACCTGAACAGCAGCATCGAAAGTGACGGTGATGGGGATGATATCACCTGCTTTGTAACTGCCGTCAGCGGTAGTAGCGGTGACAGCAGTAACTTTGGGGGTAGTGTTGAGCAGGATGGAGACGGTGTTACTATTTTTGTTCGCCACAGCTAAGTCAGGGAGACCGTCGCCGTTGAAGTCGTCGATGCTGATGGAGACGGGCGCACGGCCAGTAGGGAAAATGATTTGGGTGGCGAAAGTGGGGGTGGTGGCGCCGGTGGGAGTGGTGTTGAGCAGGATGGAAAGGCTGTCGTTGCCCGAGTTCGCCACAGCTAAGTCTGGTTTACCGTCGCCGTTGAAGTCGCCCATGCTGACGGAGAAGGCCCCAGGGCCAGTAGTGAAGTCAACTTTGGTGGCGAAAGAAGGGGTGGTAGCTTTGGTGGGAGTGGTGTTGAGCAGGATGGAGACGTTGTTGCTGATTTGGTTCGGCACAGCTAAGTCAGGGAGGCCGTCGCCGTTGAGGTCCCCGATGCTGACCCAGAAGGGGTTAATGCCAGTACCGAAGGTAACTTGGGTGGCAAAAGTGGGGGTGGTGGCGTCGGTGGGGGTGGTGTTGAGCAGGATGGAGACATTGTTGCTGGAAACGTTCCCCACAGCTAAGTCACGGAGGCCGTCGCCGTTGATGTCGCCGATGCTGGCGGAAAAGGGGACACGGCCAGTAGGGAAGGTAACGAAGGTGGCGAAAGTGGGGGTGCCGGCTCCGGTGGCGGTAGTGTTGAGCAGGATGGAGGCGGTGTTGGTGTAAGAGCTCGTCACAGCTAAATCAGGGACGCGGTCGCCGTTGATGTCGCCGATGCTGACGGAGTAGGGGTTTTTGGGAGTAGGGAAGGTAACTTGGGTGGCAAAAGTGGGGGTGGCTGCGCCGGTGGGGGTGGTGTTGAGCAGGATGGAGACATCGCTGCTGAGGTAGTTGGCCGTTGCTAAATCAGGGAGGAAGTCGCCGTTGAGGTCGCCGATGCTGACAGAGATGGGGCGAGTGTCAGTAGGGAAGGTTACGTGGGTGGCAAAAGTGGGGGTGGCTGCGCCGGTGGCGGTGGTGTTGAGCAGGATGGAGACATTGTCGCTCAAGAAGTTCGCCGTTGCTAAATCAGGGAGGCCGTCGTTGTTGATGTCGCCGATACTGAGCAACCTAGGGGCACTGCCAGTAGGGAAGGTAACTTGGGGACGGAAGCCTAGTACGCCCTTGTAAGTTTTGAGGGTGTTGGCGTTAAATGCTATTGGTGTTTCGATATGGCCTGTTTGTACTTCCAGTTCCCAGTCTCCACCCAGTGCGGCATTGCCGGTGGGGTTGGCGGAGGCGGCGATGTCGGCACCGGTTAATTCACTCAGGCGATCGAGGAATTGGTTTGGTTTTGTGGGCTTAACACCAGTCCTGCAGGGGGTTTTAACCCCCGTCTGATAGCGAAAGTCATCTACAGATGACCCAATAAGTGAATTGTCAAGATTGTCTTGAGGCGCTTTTAACTGACATCTTGCACCATTCTCAAGAACAGGCAAGATGCCTGTTCCACAAAGAGTAGATTTTCTTGTGGAACGGGCATCTTGCCCGTTCATAAAAGGCTTATTGACAATGGTGCCACATCTGAGTTTTAACCGACTTAAGCAAAGAGACAGAGGTGTTAACTCCTGGCTGATGTAACGGATGTAGTCGATGTCAGTTGTCACCGATACATCGGCGGCGACATTACACCCGTAGAGGAGAATATCGGCACCAGGAATTAATGCTTTGCGCCAGTGTTGGAGTTGAGGGGCGAAGCTTTCTATGTTGCTGCTGTTGAGTGTATCTGCACCGAGTTGTACTGCCCCAGGAGAGCCGTGAGAGATGATGTGGATTGCTTCTATATTTTGTTCAATTGCTAACCTTTCGGTGATTTGCTCAATGCCACTGAGCGTTTCATCTAGGATAATTACTTCAGCATTGGGGGAAACGCCGCTAATTAAACTCTGATGATTTTCAACAGTTGAGTCAATAAAAACTAGAGTTGAAACCAACTTTTGGTGTATCATTTGCATTCTATTTAATTTTCAGTTTGTAGAGTTATCATCCAAATATGACTTATGGAGTCACTAGCAATCAGAGGCTAGTGACTCCATAAGTCCTTGCGATTGCTTCGCTTCGTTCGCAATGATATTGTTCGTATTTATACACTTACTACTATGTAATTACGAGGAACAAAGCAAATTTCTGTCGCGAGTCAAGAAGCAATCGCCATCACCTTTATACCTTACCAAGGACTCCCAATCATTGTAAATGCCGACCAATAATAAGGATGGGAGAGGTTTTCATTACCTAGTTTAGCTAATTCTGGTGGTAATTCTAACTCCTTATTTAAGTTTGACAAAATTAAACGGTTATTTTTAATGCGAACTTGACCTTTAATCATAGCAATTTGAGCCTGCCGCAAGGCTTCAGCTTTAATCGGAGCGACCTTCAAGTGATGGTAAAATTCAGCCATTAACCCTAAAGTACCTTCATCGCTGACGTACCAAAGACTCGCCAAAACTGACTTCACCCCCGCTTGCACAGCTAGCCCCGCAAAGCCTAATTCAACGCCATTATCACCCACAGCCGTTCTACAAGCGCTCAACACCAATAACTCAACTTTAGGTGGCTGATTCCACCGTAGTTCGCGCACGCGATCGAGTGTTAGCCTGGTGTCTGATAACTCAATGTAAGAATTGCTCGGTGCTCCTGACTTAAACTCTCCGTGAGTGGCGAGGTGAATAATTCGATAGGCTTGGGTGCTGCGTTGCGACCTCAGATTATTGAGAGTAAAGGTTTGATTAAGGAAAGATTCGCCTTTCCATTCGGAGGCAATAGCGTTAAGTTCTGCCGGCACTGCTAGCAAGGGTTTGTTATTGGTAAATTGCGAGGCTCCCATTGCTAAAACTTCAGCATTTTTAACGCTTTCATAGTTAGTATCGGTCAAGTTGACGCTGGGAATGAGTGCGATGCTGTACTTTTCTACTAGAAATTGAGAACCGTCATGGAGGGCGGCTAAGGGGAGCGTTCGCAACCCCGCATCCATACTAAAAACTAGCGTATCGATTCCCTGAGCTTTCAAATCCGCTTCCAAGGGCGCCATTATCCACTGGTAAAGTTGTTGGGATGCTGGCAAATAACTCTCAGTATTGATGTTTTGGAGATTAAGGAGTTCCGACCTGAAGCTGGCGACGACTTTCATCAAAGTTTCGCGCCCGGCGGCGCGGATGCTTTTGTGAATTGGGAGGCCAGTAGGGGGGACGACGATCAGGTCTAATTGTTCAGGGCGGGATAAGACGTAGATAATGGCTGTTTTTTTACCAGTTTGGCTGCCAATCGCTCTAGTTTTTTCCTGTATGGCAGTAAAAGATTGCAAATCGCGCCTGATTTCCTGGTTAATGTATGACCCCACTTGTTCACTGTAGAAAATATCGATAAAGAAAGTGGCTTCAGGGATATCGCCTCTATCGATTAGTCGTGCTATATCGCTGCGGTCAACTCTATTTAGAGGCGATGCCGTTTGGACAACTTCGCTTACCCAATCGGATCTGTAGTTAAAAAGAGATGCAATTCTATTAATGATATTCAGCTTGTCAGATTGAGCGATCGCATTGGTAATTGAGCTATCCGGTGATGGTGTTGCAGATGGTGTTGCAGATGGTGTTGCAGGTGGTGTTGCAGGTGGTGTAGGTGGTGTCGGAGATGTTGCTGGTGGTGTCGGAGATGTTGCTGGTGGTGTCGGAGATGTTGCTGGTGGTGTCGGAGATGTTGCTGGTGGTGTCGGAGATGTTGCTGGTGGTGTCGGAG
>NZ_JANMZH010000068.1:0-21342 GCF_031383065.1 Microcoleus sp. OTE_8_concoct_300
TGGTTTGCGGACTAATCTTTACCTAAAAATCTCGCTGCTGCCACCTTTGCAGCATACCTCGGCTTACCTCATCTTTCTGAGAAACGCTATATGTTATTCTACCACAAATATAGTCTGTATACTTACGCCGAGCTGTACTAGGGTGTTTTTCGTGGTTTTCGCCACCCACTAACCATTATTGTTTCCCGACCCGTCGTTTGAGCTTGGTGTCTCATGTGTATCGGCGGTTATTCTACCTATGGTATAAGCAGGGTAAACGCATCTAATTTCTAAATTCCCATATATAGCGTTTGAGTAGAGACAAAAGCGCTACAGGTGGAAAAACCGTTCTCAATAAACAACAATAAAGCCGAGTTATTATGCTAAAACCCCTCGTTATTGACAATATGCGTTTACCCTGATGGTATAAGTATCATTGTACTCTACTTGAAATAGAATGCAAGGAAATTTTCAAAATAGATACTAACGCAACTAAACCATTAAAACAAAAATCGGCAATCAATTAAAGCCGTCCTATTAAGAAGGGGCTTTAGACCCAATTATCTTGGTAATGTTTATTTGTAACGTAATGTTTATTTGTAACCATATACTTAACAATTATTAACAGTAGGGACACGGGGCCCGGCCTTGTCCGGGGCGGGGAGTAGGACAGGGCATAGTCCCGTGTCCCTAAGGTTTCCTTTGACTTTTAATCATTGGTATAAGATTGAGGATAGTAGGAAGACTTTTTTAAATTAGTATTAACAATTATTAACAGTCGAAGCGGACCGTAAGGACACGGCAGGGCTGTTTCCCTAGAGATGCTCGCGTACCATCTATATGTAGCAATACTTTTGTGAATTGGTATAAGAAGCCGGATTTGCTATCAGTCCTGTTTAATATAAACTACTCTAATGCTGAGCCTGTCAATAGCCAATATTTCCATCTAGAGGAATTTTACAACCTTTAGAATAGCTGAGTACGCTACCCAAGAAGAGATGGGGCAGTATTCCTATAGTATTAAACGCCCTAAATTATACACTTCAGACTTTAGGGAGAGGGAAGTCAACAAATTAATTTCTACTATGAATCTAAGTAGTACAGAAGAGGAAAAAACACATGGCACTTCAAAGATTAGCAGATTTTTATCCTAATTATCAGGAAGAAATTTTTGCTGGAGACGACATCAAGGGATTTGATGTTTATGCTGGTGACTCTGATGAAAAAGTAGGCACCGTTTATGACGCTTTGGTTGATGACACGGGTCGTTTTCGCTATCTGGTAATTGATACCGGTATTTGGATTTTTGGGAAAAAAGTATTGCTGCCAATCGGCTCGGCTCGCTTCGACTACGGAGCCCGTCGCGTCTACGCCACAGGTCTTCGCAGCAAAGCTCAAGCAGAACAATTGCCGGCTTACAATGAATTAGAATCAGTAGATTACGATCGCGAAGAACAGGTAAGAGGCGTTTACCGCAATCAAGAAACTGCCGCTGCAAGCACTGCAACTCCTGCTAGCTACGATCGCAGCAGCTACAGCTACGATATCGACCGCCCCCTCTACGAAACCAACGAACAGCAGCACCAAAATCTCAAGCTTTATGAAGAACGCTTGATTGCTAACAAACACCGCGCAAAAACAGGCGAAGTAGCAGTTGGCAAGCGCGTCGAAACTGAAACAGCGCGAGCTTCAGTACCCATTGAAAAAGAACGAGTCGTAATCGAGCGAGTAACGCCCGTAGAAGCGGGTCAAGTAGTTTCAGTCGGTGAGGCTGACTTCCAATCAGGGGAAGTTGCACGCATGGAAGTCTACGAAGAAACTGCCGACATTCACAAGGAAGCTTTCGTGCGGGAAGAAGTCAACGTCAGAAAAGAAGTGGTTCACACCACGGTTGAGGGCGAAGAAACTTTGCGTCGTGAAGAATTAGACGTTAAGACCGATGGAACTGCGGTTGTAGATAATAAAGATATCTAAACCAACCCCAACAGGTATTGCATAGGAATTGCGTATTAATGACATAATTCTGTCACTCCGCAGGTGTGATTTGTGGCATTGCGCAATTCCTATATAACGGGGCGGGGACAGTAAAAAAATTGTCTGGTTTGGCCAAAGTTTATGCACTTTTCCCGCCTTTAGCAATGCCTAATAAAAATCCCTAAACAGGAAAGTTTCAGGAAAGTTAAAAAAATGAACGGTCAAGCCTCAGCCGAAAAGATAGCAACTGCCAAATCAATTACCCGTCTAAACCGGGTGCCGGAAAAAGTCAGAACTAAGCTAAAAAGTTTTACAGTCAAAGACAATAAAGGTCAGTTGGTAGGCAAAATAAAAGATGTCTATTTTGATGCTAGCGGTCAGTTAAACTTTGTGGTGGCAGGGCTAGGCAGCGAAAATACCCGCGTTTTTATAGTAAATATTAAGCTGCTCAAAAAGGTCGATTATCACCAAAAAGCGCTGTTTCTAAGTATTAATTCGGCTCATGTTGATCTCCTGCCGGGAGTTTCGGCAAATGCCGGGCATGAGTCTTTAGAAAATCCCTCAGAACGGCCTAGTGAATTTAACAACAGCGAGTTAACTAATCCCTCAACAGTTATGTCAAATCTAACAGATGCCGATCGCACAGATGAAAATTTGGAGACAGATGAGGATGAGGAAAACTTTGATATTGTCGATCAAGAAGTAATTCGCCTCCTAGAAGAACGATTGGTGATCAATCGCAGCAAGCGCAAAGTCGGCGAAGTCATCGTCCGCAAAGAAATTGAAACTCGGATGGTACAAGTGCCGATCCAGTGGGAAAAGCTGATTGTCGAACAAATCGGCGACGATCCGAAGGTGTTGGCAGAAATAGATTTGGGCGAGGGAAGCATCACTGGTATAGATTTGACGGAGATTAAGAGCGATCGCCAGGAACCGACAGTTAAGGCTGAATTTACCTCTGTGCAGAAAGCTAGCAAAATCTTAAATTCGATCGCCTCTCAACCCCGCCACGGTTGCGTCAAAGTCCGTCTAGAACTCGTTCTGGAAAACCAGCAACTTGAGGATACTTACCAAAAATGGCTCACGGAAAACCACTCAGATAGTTAAACTCTTCGTCCTCCTCGGTGTGGATTTTAGCTATTAGCGAGAAACTTAAATCTAATAGCGGACAGTGGCGATCAGTTTTGTGGGGAAAGTTCACCCCCATCTACTAAGATCATCTTCGGTAAATTAATTGTAATGTTGCCAGGGGCAGGTTCACCAATATCTATAATATAAGCCCGAACTCCGTAAACCCGCCCCAGTTGGGATATTTAAATTTTTAGCGATCGGCATCTCGACAAAATTTTACCGAATTGCGGTAAAATTGTGGTGGTCAAATTTAAAAGTATTTGAAAATGCCCAGCACCATCTCCGACATTAAAGTAAAAACGATCGCAGGCGAAGACAAGCAGCTAGGAGAGTACGCTGGCAAGGTACTCTTGATAGTTAACGTAGCTTCCAAATGTGGCTATACACCTCAATACAAAGGACTCGAAGAATTGAGCCAGAAGTACAGCGCGGCTGGACTCCGCGTTTTAGGATTTCCCTGCAACGACTTCGGAGGTCAAGAACCCGGAAGTAATTCAGAAATCGTCAATTTCTGTACGACAAAATACGGCGTCAGCTTTGAATTATTTGACAAAGTACGCGCTAAAGGCACTCAGCAGCACCCGCTGTACGCTAAGCTTACGAGTGCAGTCGATCCCAAGGGTGAGGTTTCCTGGAATTTTGAGAAATTCTTAGTTAGCAAACAGGGTGAAGTGGTTGCCAGATTCCGTAGCAGCGTGGGCCCAGATTCGCCAGAACTGATCGCTGCGATTGATCGAGAATTGGCAAAATAAGAAGTTCGGCAACGAAGCAGTGTATAGGACTTAACGGATTTAACGAATGGATGTTTAGGGAAGAGGGAAGAACTTAATATGCTTTTTTTATAGCTTGAGAGTTTGTTTTTTTCTTCTCTTCCCCATTGTTGGCAACCACTCAGCAATTAACAAATACCGATGATTGGATTTAATTGGAGAACGGTTTAATTTAATGGAAAATACATCGGGATTAGATTTAGTTGTAGGTTTACTTGCCTTCGCAATTCTTGCAGGTGGGCTGGCCATGCTATTTGTAGGCATGGCATCGTTCCCTAAAGAAAAATAACAATAATTGATATGAGGTGCGATCGCACAACCCTAATAAAAGTGGTTCGTAGTGAGGAGTTTAGTCCTCAGATTTCCATGAGGACTGAAGTCTTCACTACAAACTCTGAATAAATCTAACCGAATTCAATTTTATAGCAACCGCCAAGAAGAGGAGAAAGTTCTTAATTTCTGAAACCCTTAATTTTAGTGCTTCTTCCTTTTTCCGACTTCCATCGGACTTGTTATATAACATTCACAATTGACAATCATGCAAACTACCGAAAACACCGTCAAAATTGTCCTCGCGCCGGGGAACTTGCGGCGCGTTCACCATATCGCTTTAAACGTGCGCGACATGAAAGCTTCCCGCCACTTCTACGGGACAATTCTCGGTTTGCACGAACTAACAGGTGCAGAAATTCCCGCAACTTTAACAGAAATGGTAGCCGCTGGTAAAGTCGCTAATTTCGTCACCCCTGACGACACAGTGATTGACCTATTTTGGCAGCCCGACTTGGAACCGCCAAACCCAGACCCCCAGAAGGCTTTTACTCGCGCCAACCACTTAGCCTTCGATATCGAGCCGGATTTGTTCGATCGCGCTCTCGAAGTGCTAAAGTCAAATCAAATTGCGATCGACAGCGGCCCCGTCACTCGCGCTACAGGACGCGGCATTTACTTTTACGATCCTGATGGATTTATCATCGAAATCCGTTGTGATGCAGTTTAAACAGTCGCTATCGGCCTCTGGGTGCTGGTGTGCGCAGCCTACATTTACTATTTTGATCGCAGTGCTGGTGTGCGCACCCTACGTTTAAATTTGTTTTATTTTGCGTCTTTGCTAATAGGTTGCTTCGGCCAAGTAAATCGAAAAGTTGCTCCTTCACCTTCGGCAGATTCTAGGGAAATAGTACCTCCTTGACCTTCGACAATTTTCTTCACCAGCGACAAACCAATGCCAGTATTTTCAACTTTATCGCGAGCTTCCAAGGTCTGAAAAATTACAAAAACTTTATCGTGATATTGAGGAGCAATCCCCGGCCCGTCATCCTCTACAGAAAACTCGTAAAAATCATCTAACTCTTTAACCGATATTTTTACGTGACCCGATTCAGCTCGGTTGTGCTTGATGGCGTTGCTAATTAAATTAGAAAAAACCTGCTGTAGCGCCAATTTTTCCGTCACAAAAGTTGGCATTCCCGGTTCAACTTTCACCTCAAATCCAGACGGCGGCGCCAAGGAATCAATAATTTCTGCTAATAACTTCTCAACTTTTACCATTTCTGAAGGCACTTGAATGCGTCCGACGCGGGAATATTGCAGCAGTCCCTCAATCAAACCTTCCATGCGGTGAACTCTGCCGCGCAGCAGGTTCATTTGGTGCAGAGTATCCTCTGTCATCGACTCGCTGAGGTCTTCTTCTATCCAACTGCTGAGATTTGCGATCGCCCTCAGCGGCGCTTTCAAATCGTGAGAAACTACATAAGCAAACTGGTCTAATTCTTGATTCCGCTTTCTCAAAACATTCGTCGTTTGAGCCAGCATCTGCGCCGTCCAACTCAATTCTTCAGCGCGCAACCGCAGCGATTCCTCAGCTTGTTTGCGTTCCCGAATATCTTCTACCACAGCCATCAGAAATTGAGTGCCATTTTGTTCTCGCAGCAGCGAAACCGTCAAGTTTGCCCACACCAACTCTCCGTCGTTGCGGATGTAGCGCTTTTCCAGAGAGAAATTTTCAATTTCTCCTGCTAACAATTGGCGCAAAAGTTCCTCTTCGCTTGTTAAATCTTCGGTGCAAGTAATCTCCTGAAATCTTTTCTCCACCAATTCTTGGCGGCTGTAGCCCAAAATTTCGCAAAGTTTTTGATTGACTAACAGAAATTTACCTTCCACAGTCGCTTGGGCCATGCCGACTGCCGCCTGCTCAAAAGTAGCGCGAAACCGCTGCGCGCTTTCGGCTAAAGCAATTTCTGAGCGTTTGCGATCGCTAATATCGTTGCTGATTTCCAAAATAGCCACCGGTTTATCTTGATCGTCGTGCTGCAAAGTCCATCGGCTTGCCACCGTTATTTTTGTGCCGTCTGCCTTGGTGCGCACCAGTTCCCCTTGCCAAGAACCCCGCTCGAAAAACACTTTTTCAATTACCTCCAAAGGTTGGGTCCATTCTGTTTGTAAAAGCTCGTGAATATTTTTTCCTATTGCTTGCGACTTCCGCCACCCGTAGAGCCACTTCGCCCCCAAATTCCAATAAGAAATCGCCCCGTTCAAGTCTAGTACCGCGATCGTATCGTTCGCCAAATCCAGCATTTGCGCTTGCTTGCGCAGAGTTTCCTCGGCTTCTTTCCGTCCTCGGGCATCGCGGCAAATCGCAATAAACAAGTGTTGATTTGCCACACGCATTTCGCTGACAGCCAACTCCATCGGAAACTTAGTTCCGTCGCTGCGAACTCCAACTGTTTCTTGCTGGTAAGTCTTCAGCTTAGTATCGGGATTTAACACAAAATATTCGATCGAATAATCCCCTGCGGTGCTGTAAGGCTGCGGTAGAGCTATCAGCCGCCGCAGGTTCGAGCCAATTATGCGATCGGCTTTCTCGCCAAAAATCTTTTCTGCTGCCCTATTAAAAGACTCAATATTTCCCCATGCGTCCAATGTAATAATACCGTCAGCCGCATTGTCTACCACAGCTTGAATGCGACTTTTACTTTCTTCCCAGCCAGCTTCCCGCTTCCTCAATTCCTTCTCTAAACTATCAAATAAATACCAGGAAGCCCCTCCACCCAAACAGCCGAAAAGCAACCCAGCAACTTGCACAAAATTAGTGAAATCTATCAACTCCCGTATTTGCCGATCTACTGCTTTCTGATAGGCTTCGCCTACATCAACAAACGCATTAAATTTTTTGCGCAGGTTATCCATCTTCAACCTACCTTGACCGAACACCTGAATTATTTCCGGCGACTGCACGCTTGTTGCCGAACTGTCGAGCTTATTCAAAGTGTTTTGCAAGAAATTTATTTGCTCTTCGGTACTTTTTTTAATTTCTTCAAATCGCTGAGCTTGCAGTTTATTTCCTCGAACCGCAACCTTGAGTTTAGCCAGCAGCGGAGGCAAACTCTTCTTGGCTTCTAAGTAGGGTGATAGAAATTCGCGGCGCTTCGTCAGCCCGTAACCCCGAATGCCTGTTTCGGCATCCACCACCATTGTTAACAAGCGGTTAGTTTCCTGAAGAATTGCCTTATTAGTATCTGATCGCTTTCTTATCTGTAGGGTACTATCCCGGAGGGCTGCAATTGCTATCAGCGAAGCAAACAGACAAATCACGGGGATAGCAACTATGACTGTTCCCCGCTGGCGAATTGGTCGGTCTGTCCATACAAATTGGAGGCAGCGATCGAGCAAATACTTCACGGATATTGAAGGAGAAAGTTTGCTGCCAGTATATCGCTTTTTGGCAATCTCTGCTAGGGATATAGCCTTTCTCAGAAAGATGAGGTACTATCCGTCATAGGGCATAGGCCTCCGTGGGCATAGGCCTCCGTGGGCATAGGGCATACCTCACTTTTTTGAGAACCGCTATAAGTTCGTTTTTTTTATTTCGCCAGCCCTGGAAACTAACCGTGGAAACTAGATTAGACCCCTGCGATAGCTACCTGCTGATAGTAACAGCAGATTTTTTAGCAAGCTTTTTAAAGGGAGGCAAGGAGAAGGAAAGGCTTTTTTTCGGCCGCGAGACAGCAGGAGAATCAGAAATGAGGCTTTGTGCTTTACCTTCGTTTTCGCCTTCGGCTGTTGCTTTCAAACTAGAGTCTGTTTCGCAAGCGTCCTCAACACTTGTAACTACAGTAGTCCACCTCCCTGTAGCGGGATCGCGATAACAAGTGAAAGGATTTATTTTTAGCGGTTGACTGCAAGGTGTAATCATGTAGATGCACTCCTGTGATTCTGAGAACTTGGCCACTGCTTTCAGCAGCATTGCTATCTGGCCAGTAAAAGCAGCAGTATGAAGGCAAAAAGCAGAATTGTGTTTCTGCGTCCAGACACCTTTGATAATTCCTGATTTCTTGTTAACTTTTGCCTTCTACTGGTTCGCGATCATAGCATTACTTTTATCCAATTACCTTTCTGCAAGCAACCCCCCACCCCCTTAATCAGCTTGAGGTGCGACTTGTGAATGCAGCGAGGCGCCAGATCCTGCGGGACATTTTTGGGGTTATATATGTATTCTAGGCTAAGAAAAAATGCTACTGTGTGATCGCCAACAGAGGTCGATCGCGATCGGTGTCACAATTAAAAAGGGAATTGGTAATGGGGGAATGGGTAATCGGGAATTATTCCATCTCTTCCTTTCCTTAAATCCATTAAATCCCGTACACAATTCGTTGCAGAATTCCCCGTTAAATCCGTTAAATCTTGTACATTGCTCGTTGTATAACTTCCTTATAACTAATATCAACTTTTGCTTTTAAATGAACAGTAAAAGTAGAGCCAAAACCCAACTAACTCTCTACAGTGATATTGCCGCCCATCATCGGGCAAAACAAGCGGCTAATCGCCAATCCCAAACCAGTGCCGCCGTACTTGCGAGTAGTCGAAGCATACCCTTGAATAAAAGGTTGAAACTCACATCTTGCACCATTCTCAAGAACGGGCATCTTGCCCGTTCCACAAAAGATAAATTTTCTTGTGGAACAGGCATCTTGCCTGTTCATAAAAGGCTAATTAATAAGGGTGCAATATCTAAGTTGAAACAAACCCTGCTGCTGTTCTGCGGACATTCCAATCCCCGTATCAGATACCTGCAAATAAACCCAATCGCTGCCATCTGCTGGGAAAGCGAGTCGCGCCCAACAGCACCGTTCCACCTTCGGTAAACTTCAGGGCATTCGAGAGCAAATTGGACAGAATTTGCCGGGCTTTAGTCAAATCTGTATACATCACTCCCAAATTCCCAGAGCAAGAAACTTGTAATTGATTGTAATTTTTTTCTACCCAAGGGTGAAAGTTGCAACGACTTCTGATATTAAATTACCAGTAAAAATTTTATAAGTAAAGCTCCATCCGACCCCCTTCTATCTTAGAAAGGTCGAGAATATCGTTAATAAAATTCAGCAAGTGTTTGCCGGCGTTATAAATTTTTGGGTATCGGGAATGATGTCTTCGAGTCCCGGTTCCGTTGTCTGTCGAGCCGATGGATATTATTGCCAGTTCTGTATTATCGATCAAGAAGGGATAGAGAAACGAGAGCCAACAGGCAAGACGATCGGTCTTGATGTTTGGTTGCCTCATTTCTACACCGACTCAGAGGGCCAAACTGTTGATAACCCACGACATCTGAGGAAGTCCGAAAAAGCCCTCAAACGACTTAATCGCAGACTCTCCAGAACTAAGAAGGAATCTAAGAATAGAGCCTCATCAAGAAATTGATTGAGTCGAAAGCACCTCAAAGTAAGTAGGCAGCGTAAAGATTTTGCCGTGAAGTTGGCTCTCCGGCGTGGTCGAATCTAACGACTTGGTGGCCTAAGATGATTTGCAGGTACAGAACATGATTAGAAACAGAAAATTAGCTAAGTCTATTTCTGATGCTGCGTGGTCAGCTTTCCGGCAATCGGTAGAGTATTCGGCAAGGTATTTGGTGTAGCAACAGTAACTGTTCTACCGCACTACACAGCGTCAGAACTGCTCTAACTGCGGGGAAATAGTTAAAAAGTCGCTAAGTGAAAGAACTCACAGATGTCCTCACGGAGGTCACGTACAGGACAGAGATTGGAATGCAGCGCGGAACATACTTGAATTAGCACTTCGTACCGTGGGGCACAGGGGAACGTTAAACGCCTCTGGAGATATCGACCTCTTCTTGAGTGAGGAAACTTTTTCAAGTAAGCCGAGTCGCAGCAAGAGGAAATCTCAGAAGTGATTCTTAGAATCCCCGTACCTGATAGTCGGCGAGAATGTCAACTTTTTCTCTACTATTCAAATTCTAATTGCAAGGAAGGCATCAGCCGCTGCAAGTTCTTCAGGGATTTTTTCTGCCAGGGGATCTGTTTAGAGCCTTTTATGGCGATTTGAATATTTTTTTGCTGGCGTACTTTGATGACAAATTTGGAGACAATATTAATTCCCGAACTATTTAAAAATTCTAGCTTTCGCAAGTCTAGAGTAACCGTGTTTGGCGAGGAGTCAGCTACTTCGTTGAGCAAATCGACGATGGGCGCGTATTCTTCCACCAGGTTGAGTCGGAACGCGCCGCTGCAGGTGACTGTTTGCGTATCGCGATCGTACTCGAGCGTGTAATCTTTGGTCTTAATCTCCATACTTTTCTCGGTTGTGGGTTGTGAGCGGTAAAGGGGCTTTGGCTGCCGGAGCGAGAATTGATCTTCACGCTAGCACGATAAAAATTCGGCGGTTTGCGGAATGCCTAATGCCTTTGCTTGTGTAACTTGTAATACATATACTGCCAACTGTACCATTGCCGCAGGGCAGTTATGAGTTATTTTGGGATTGATTCAGTTGTGATACCAGTTTAAAAAAAGAATGCAACTGTTGACTAGCTCTCAACCCTGGTAGTCCTCAGTCATTGCCAAAGCTCAAATCTCAAATCTCAAATTGTATGAGTTGTGGGGGTTGACGAGACCAGCTTTTGCTGAAGTTCCGAGTGATAAATCCGGTTTTTTTTCTGACTTTGGTATTGACAAAATCACCAAAATGTGAGAAATATTTCACATCGGACACGGCAGTGAGTGGGAGAATATTTAATGGCAATTTCAGAAATTACAGAAAAGCTTTTGGCTGCTAAAAAAGCTAAGGGAATTAGTTTGGCAGATTTGGAAAAAGTTTTGGGGCGCGACGAAGTTTGGATTGCGGCGGTTATTTACCGTCAAGCAACCGCATCGGTCGATGAAGCCCAGAAAATAGTCTCGGCTTTGGGCCTAGATAGCGAGACGGCTGCGGTTCTCTGTGAACCTCCGTTAAAAGGTACTTTGGAGGCCTCGGTTCCGGTTGATCCTCTGATTTATCGTTTCTATGAAATTATGCAGGTTTACGGGATGCCACTCAAAGCAGTGATACAGGAAAAATTTGGTGACGGGATTATGAGCGCGATCGACTTTACTTTGGATGTCGAGAAAGAAGCAGACCCAAAAGGCGATCGAGTGAAAATAATTATGTCGGGAAAATTTTTGGCCTACAAAAAATGGTAAGCCAGTGCTGTTTTACCTTCAAATGAAAATTAAAAATTAAAAATTGGGTGGAATGGCTACTGACTAATGACTGAGGCCTCAAAAGTGTTAACTTATAAATAGAGATCGCGAAGCTTGACTCCGCCAAAAAACGGAAACAAGCCCCCGACGCCAGAAGTGCAGAGCGCCAAATTTTAGACCAAAGTTCAAGCTCCAAAATTCATCTGTGGAGTAAATCTAAAATCTAAAATCTAAAATCTAAAATCGACTGACTGGCTTGGGTGTCCGATCGGGAAACCTTTCTAGGGCAGAGCAATCGGTCGCTCCCGCGGCAACTTCCCCAGTCGCAACAAGCAACCGCAAGTAAATTAAGAGGCAAATATGTCAAAATATGACTCCCATCTGAGATGCTCCTTTTGCGGGAAGTCGCAAGAGTACGTCCGCAAGTTAATAGCTGGGCCCGGCGTCTACATTTGCGATGAATGCGTGGAACTGTGCAATGAAATTTTAGAGGAGGAGTTCTTTGACTCCAGTAAAACAATTAATCAACAGATTCCCCAATCAGAGGTGCGAGAGTCTCCAGGACAAGGAACGCGGCGCCCGGGTCGATCGAATAAATCGAAAATGGTTTTAGCTCAAATTCCGAAACCCACAGACATTAAGCAGCATTTAGACAACCACGTCATCGGCCAGCATTCAGCAAAAAAAGTCCTGTCTGTAGCAGTTTACAACCACTACAAGCGCTTGAGCGTTGACCAAGCTAAAGATAGCGACAAGTCTTCCGCTGACAGCGATGTAGAACTGCAAAAATCCAACATCCTGCTAGTTGGGCCGACAGGTTGCGGCAAAACTTTGTTAGCGCAAAGTTTGGCGCAAATGCTGGAAGTCCCGTTTGCGGTAGCCGATGCGACGACGCTGACAGAAGCTGGATATGTCGGCGACGATGTAGAAAATATTTTGCTGCGGCTGTTGCAAATGTCGGATTTTGATGTCGAATCGGCGCAGCGTGGCATTATTTATATTGATGAAATTGACAAGATTGCTCGCAAAAGTGAAAACACTTCGATCACCAGGGATGTATCGGGAGAAGGAGTGCAGCAAGCGCTGCTAAAAATGTTGGAAGGAACAGTGGTTAATGTGCCCCCGCAAGGCGGCCGCAAACATCCTTACCAAGATTTTATTCAAATTGACACGAGCAAAATTCTATTTATTTGCGGCGGTGCTTTTGTCGGTTTGGAAAAAATAGTTGAACAGCGTTTGGGTAAAAAATCCTTGGGCTTTATTCAGCCAACACCAAGCGACAGCAACTCAACTTTGCCGGCGAAGGACAAGCGGGCGGCTGATATTTTGCAGCAGGTACAGCCGGACGATTTAGTCAAGTTTGGTTTGATTCCTGAGTTTGTCGGGCGGATACCGGTGGTGACGGTGATTTCGCCCCTGGATGAAGCAGCTTTGATGCAGATATTGACTGAGCCCCGGAATGCGCTGGTGAAGCAGTATCAAAAGCTGTTGAAGATGGACAGCGTGGAATTGGAATTCCAGCCGGAAGCGCTACGGGCGATCGCCCAGGAGGCCTATCGTCGCAAAACTGGCGCGAGAGCTCTCCGCAGCATTTTAGAAGAGTTAATGCTGGATGTGATGTACGAGTTGCCTTCTCGCAAGGATGTGGCTAACTGTATGATTACTCCTGAAATGGTCGAGAAGCGATCGACTGCCGAATTGCTGTGGCACCCCGCATGGCGGAAGCACGAAACAGCTTAATTTGTAATCTGTAGGGTGCGAACTGCGCGCCCTGCAGGTCGTATTCGTAGTTATTCGTAAGGCGCGCACGGCGCACCCAGCCCCCTCATGAATATTTTTGGGGTAACAGGCATCACAGAGACTCACAAAGCAACGTTGAAAATTTTGGGAGCGGTCGATCGGGTTACAGTGAAATAAAATGAGTTCTAATGAATCAGGTGTCGATGAGCCAGTAAGTAATCAGTCAGCATTAGCCAAACTACTCTGTGGAAATGTAGTTCCTGATGGAGGTGATATTGATGAAGTGCTAAGTCATTTGTCCGCGTCAATTGATAATGTTGTTAAAGAGCTGATAAGACTAGAATCCCTAAGTCCTAACCAAATTTCATTATTTGCCCCATTTTTAGGGAGAAGTATACTTGAATTGGGATGTACCGCACTGATTGCGAGGCTCGATCCTTTTAGAGTTCTCCTGCTTAGGGAATGTCAAAACCAGCCCAATTATCTAATGGATAAGCCTCATAAGTCCTCTATACGTTGGCAAGGTGATGTTTTCGCAGACAAGGAGGTTACGGATCTTTGGGCTGATAAGTCACTGCAAAACCCTACTAGAGCTTTGCTTGGAGATTATTATAAGACACTAATATGGTTTGCTAACTTTGATAAGCTGTTGGATGCAATCGAAGATGTCAGGGGGGATGAATGGATAGACAATCTTAGAATAAAAACTTTTGACAGATTCTATCATGAAACTTTAACTGATTTTTCAAGTGTCTACTCTGAACTTTCAAAAGGAATACATCACGAACTGGTGATTCCTTTAAGTTCAGCCTTGGACCGAGAAACAACTCAACGACTGATAGAGAAAACAGTTCGTAATATCGCTACCCTTGGGTTATTGGTTTCTGTAGTCAGTCATGCACTGAATAAACTCGATATTCAAGTAGCGATCGAAGCTTATAAAGAAATTCAAGAAATGGGAGTTTTCTAATGGTTAATACTATTTATGAAAATACATCGCTGATCTTAGCCGCAGAAGATTGTTCGCCTGAAGAGTTTGAGAAACTGCATTATTTCTCAAAACAAGAGCAGCGTTTTATTTCAAATTTGATTGCTCATGGCCCCGTGTTATTAAAAGGGGCGCGTGGTAGTGGAAAAAGTGCGCTTATGATAGAAGCATCAAGAAGAATGTATCCTGAAAATAATCTAAGCTCTACATTTGGCATATACATCAGTCTTCGTCATCTTGAATTACTCAGAAGTGAAGGTGAGAAGTATGAAAGAATGTTAAGTCAGCTAATAATTGATGCCGTAAATAAGACAATTATTAAATCAGGTCATCCCTATGAGTTTGAGGCTTTGCCAAACACCACATCACTTCAGAGAGAATTATCTAGTTTATCGAGTGCATCTGGGAAAAGAATAGTTATTTTATTTGATGACGCGGCTCACATTGGTCGGGAAGCTCCGCTACATGAGTTTTTCGATATATTTCGGACTTTATCGAGCAGTGTAATATCGTGTAAAGCTGCTATTTACCCTGGAGTTACTAATTTTGGAACAAGGTTTGATGTATATAATGATGCTACGGTGATCGATATTTCAAGGAATGATGAACTAGAAGATTATAATACCAACTTTGCCGAGATAATTAGAAAAAGGTTTTCTCAGCGACTACCTGAAGAGTCTTTCTCTGGTCAATTTGCTTTAGAAAATGTTGCGGGGTTTATGGGAAGGGCTGTACTTGGAAACATGAGGGGATTTATATTTGCATGGAATAATCTGTCTGACAACTGTAAAACACGTAAGATCAATTACGCCAATATCACAAAGACGCTGATATACCTTGCCCGTAACTACTATTGGCCCTTGATTGAAGAGCTTAAGCCAAAACTTGGTATGTATGCACTAATGATCGATCCTGCAACCGACATTGCAGAATTAATATTTCAGGATGCTGGTAAGCAAAATAAGCAGAATGTACTTATTTTAAGAGAAATTGCACAACGTCTATCAAAGCCGTTAGAACTACTTGAATATACTGGATTTATTTCAATTCGAGATGTTTCACGGGCAATGAAATCTAGGGGACGAGGAACAAGATATAGCTTGAATCTATGCACATTGTTGGAGAAAACTCGTGGCGCTAGGGTCACAAATGAAATTTATACTAGGTGGTTAAATGAAAAAAATGAGAGAAATGAGCCTTTAGAATTACACAAAACAAGTGAGTTGTTTAAAATTCAATTGCCTGAATTACCTGAGCATGGTGAAATGCTAATATTAAAGGAAGATATTAGCAAATTAAAAAAATCTCACGTATATCCTTATGGACTTACGGAGCGCAAAATTGATATATTGAAAGCTGCTGGATACCGCACAGTGTCTGAATTGGTAGAAGCCAGCGACGAGTCTTTGTTAAAGCTTAAAGAGATAGGTATGGAAAACTTAAAGCGAATCCGCAGTACAGTTGCTCAAGCGATCTGGATGTAACCAAAAGCTAATACCAGTTCCCTAAAAAGGACTTTAGTGCTTACTACAAAAGTTTCTTTTATACTGCTAGATCTTAAAAAGCCCTCCTACCAACATAACTTTTTTCCAAAAAGGCGGCAAGTGCGGTATGATGTGATTTCGCGATCGGTTCTAGCGGGGAGCAGCCGTTAGAGGAAACGGGGAAAGTTCGGTGCAAGTCCGGCGCTGTCCCGCAACTGTAATGAAACCGTTGTGGTTTCTCAAGTCAGAATGCCCGCCGATATCTAACTCACTTTTGAACGCATCTGCGAGGTACGGATGATGGATGGAATTAACACGGCTGTACGCACAAAGCACAGTCTATTTGTTTGCACTGCTTGCGCTAGTGTTTGGAAAAACGGCAAGCGCGAAGGCCAAAGCGGCGGTCAACAATTCATGGAAAATTTGTCGCAACTCGCTAAAGATTGGGAGTTTTCCGATCAATTTGAGATTCAAGAGGTTGAGTGCATGAGTGCTTGCAGTCACTCTTGTGCGGTGTGTTTTGCTGCTGTTGGAAAGTATACTTATCTGTTTGGTGATTTACCAGCAAATGAGTCGGAAAGTGTCGAGGCTGTACTCGAATGCGCGGGTCAATACTATGCTAAACCAGACGGTTTGTTGCCTTGGTCTGAGCGTCCTCAAGCTCTGAAAAAAGGCGTTTTAGCAAAGATTCCACCATTACCAAATTAGATAGGTTTGTAGTAAGGAATGTAGTTTTCTTGTTCCCAGGCAGAGCCTGGTAACGCATACCCAGAGGCTCTGCCTCGTATTAAAAGCGCTCCTTTATTCCAGCGAGGCAGAGCCTCTAGATTAGCATTCCCAGGCAGAGCTTGGGAACGAGAGAACATATCCCATCACCAAATAAGCACAAAGTTATCAATGCAGAAAATTCCTGTTACTGTCATCAAAAGCGCTCCTTTATTCCAGCGAGGCAGAGCCTCGTATTAAAAGCGCTCCTTTATTCCAGCGAGGCAGAGCCTCTAGATTAGCATTCCCAGGCTCTGCCTGGGAACGAGAGAACATATTCCATCACCAAATAAGCACAAAATTATCAATGCACAAAATTCCTGTTACTGTCATCACTGGTTTTCTCGGTAGCGGCAAAACTACCTTAATTCGCCACTTATTGCAAAATAATCAAGGTCGCCGCATTGCTGTTCTGGTTAACGAATTTGGCGAAATTGGTATTGACGGAGAACTGCTGCGCGATTGCCAAGTTTGCGACGAAGAAGAAAATGTTAGCAGCAATATTGTTGAACTAACAAATGGTTGTCTTTGCTGCACTGTTCAAGAGGAATTCTTGCCGACTATGCAGGAATTGTTGAAGCGCAGAGAACAAATTGATTGTATCTTAATTGAGACTTCGGGCCTCGCACTTCCTAAACCTTTAATTCAAGCTTTTCGCTGGCCGGAAATTCGCACGGGTGCTACTGTGGACGGTGTTGTTGCTGTTGTCGATTGCGAAGCTATTGCTAGCGGTTCTTTTGTCGGTGATATCGATGCTTTGATGGCACAGCGACAGGCTGATTCTAGTTTAGATCACGAAACTCCGATCGAGGAATTGTTTGAAGACCAGTTAGCCTGTGCCGATATGGTACTTTTAACGAAGGTCGATCGCGTAGATGCTGAAACTCACCAGAAAGTGCAAAGCTGGTTGCAACAAGAGTTGCGTCCAAGTGTGAAAATTGTTCCTTGCAAAGGTGGCGAAATTAACCCTGATGTGCTATTAGGATTTAATGCGGCGGTTGAGGATGATTTGGAGTCTCGCCCGAGTCACCACGATGCTGAGGAGGAACACGAACACGATGATGATATTAACTCGACTTACTTTATTGCCGATCGCGAATTTGAACCTGAAGCTTTGGTGAAAAAACTGCAATCCTTGATGCAGCAGGAGGAAATCTATCGGATTAAAGGGTTTGTGGCGGTTCCCAAGAAACCGATGAGGATGGTGTTGCAAGGTGTGGGCTCGCGCATAGAATATTTCTACGATCGCCCTTGGCAACCTTCCGAACTCCGCCAAACCAAATTAGTGCTGATCGGTCGGGAACTCGACTCTGCTAAGATACAGTCATTCTTGTAGTTGAATGCGGGCGATCGCTTTTTTTAAGAAAGGGCGATCGTTCTTCAATCATTCTGCACTCGATACTATTTCTAACGTCAAAATCTCCATCGGTTTATTAACAACTAACTGCATCCTATCTAACCATTGGGATCCGATTAAAATCTCCGGTATATCCTCTCCAACATGAACGGGAACGATCAAATCTTGACCGTCAATAATTACCCAAGCTTCATAGATATCAAAAAATCCTTCTCCCCGCGCTGTCTGCATCTCGATTTGCGGGGCAATTAAAGACCAATCTAAAGCATCTAAATCTTGAGAATTCATTGCTATAAAACCTGTGGTAAAACCAGTGTCTAGAAGCACTTCCACAGGAAAAACCTCGCCATTAGAAGCAATCAATTCTATCTCAAAAAATAACTCTCCGTTTTCCCCAAACCTTCCTGATATCATATCCGACCGCAGGTCCCTCTTTCATTGAGGCAAAATATTGTTAGCCTCACATCTCCATCGCTATATTGTTGTTTAACTTTTTCAATGATTCCGAGAAATTTCCTGTCAATTAAATACTCTCCACTGTCCGGCTCGATCGCAATAAACCAATTGTAATACTCGCCGATCAGTTCCGGGCGAAGTCGCTCAAATATTTCTCTACAGCGCAAACCGAGTTTAGTTCTTTCTGCTTTGCGCCTTGCTAATTCTTCGGGCGGTATAGTTTGTTCGGGAAAAATTCTACCGCGCAGCGCTTTTCGCTTGGAAGATAGCGGAGTCATGGTGTTTTTTAAATTAAATTTAGAGATTGATTTATGATAACCCAACAAGTATTATTTTGTCTATTTTTGACCGAATCCTGTCTGAAAACCTCCCGCGAACAATTTATTAACATTTTGTAATATTCTTGCTACTAGCAGCCTGTCTGGTATAGAATAGCGATAATGGTTATCATTGTACAATAATCGAGGTCAAGTATGGTGAGTGCTGGGGCGATCGAATCAGTTCCTGTTACCGTTCTCACGGGCTATCTCGGTGCAGGCAAAACTACGCTACTGAACCGCATTTTAACACAGGAACACGGCAAAAAAGTTGCAGTCATCGTCAACGAGTTCGGCGAAGTAGGCATCGACAACCAACTGATAATTGATGCCGACGAAGAAATTTTCGAGATGAACAACGGCTGCATTTGCTGTACAGTCCGAGGCGATTTAATTCGGATTATCGGTAACTTAATGAAGCGGCGCGACAAATTCGACCACATAGTGATCGAAACCACAGGCTTAGCCGACCCCGCGCCCGTAATTCAGACATTTTTTGTAGACGAAGATATGCGGGACAAATTGCTGCTAGATGCAGTTGTCACCGTAGTCGATGCCAAGCACATCTGGCAGCACTGGGACGCCGACGAAGCTCAAGAACAAATTGCCTTCGCTGATGTAGTTTTACTAAACAAAACTGATTTAGTGACTGAGGAAGAATTGGCAGAATTAGAAAAGCGAATTCGTGCCATGAATGCAATGGCAAAAATTCACCGTACCCGCAACGCTGAATTAGAAATGCAGGCTTTGTTGGGCGTTAAAGCATTTGATTTGAACCGGGCATTAGAAATCGATCCCGACTTTTTGGGCGAACACGAACACGAACACGACGAAACTGTTACCTCAGTAGCAATAGTAGAAGCCGGTGCCATTGACCGCAACAAATTTAGCGATTGGATGGAGGAATTGTTGCGAACTCAAGGCCCGAATATCTTTCGGACAAAAGGCATTTTGAATATCGCCGGAGACAACAAGCGATTTGTTTTCCAAGGAGTACACATGGTGTTCGACGGCCGGCCGGATAGACCTTGGAAAGCTACCGAAACTCCGAAAAATGAACTCGTATTCATCGGTCGCAACTTAAAGGAAAATCAATTGCGAGAGGATTTCCGTAAATGTCTGGTTTAACTGACATCTTGAAGCATTTTTAATAAGCCTTTTATGAACAGGCAAGATGCCTGTTCCACAACAAGAAAATTTATCTCTTGTGGAACGGAACAGGCAAGATGCCTGTTCCACAACAAGAAAATTTATCTCTTGTGGAACGGAACAGGCAAGATGCCTGTTCCACAACAAGAAAATTTATCTCTTGTGGAAGGGGCATCTTGCCCGTTCTTAAGAATAGTGCAAAATTTCAGATTCAATAAATATGGGTAACAAAAACAAAAATAAAAGTGAACAAACTCTGGAATTTCACGCCGAAGCAATGCTGTCTGACTACGTAACTGCTGTTACTTGGTCGTCGGACGGCCAAACTTTAGCAGTCTGTTCCGCCGCCGGCGAAGTGATGCTGATGAAAGTAGGGGCAGTTAATGAATTGTCCTTGCAACCGCTGCAAACTGCCACGGGTAAATCAGCCGATTGCTTGTCTTTTTCCTCCGGCAGTCAACTTCTAGCTGCTGGCGGACAAGACGGACGGGTGCAAATTTGGCGCGCCGATTCGGGCGAATTAATGGCGGATTTGGATAACCAGCGCGTCTGGGTTGACAAGTTAGCTTGGAGTCCCAACTGCAATCAGTTAGCTTTCAGTATGGGCCGCTGTGTTCAAGTCTGGAATGCTGATGATAATGTTGTTGAAGTAACCCTGAATTTCGACTCATCCTCTATCCTCGATTTAGCATGGCATCCTGTTCTTAAATATCTGGCAGTTAGCGGTTATCAAGGCGTCAAAGTTTGGAACGGCGAAGACTGGGACGAAGACCCGCACGTCTTGTCAGTACCGTCTGTAACAGGTGCAATTTCTTGGTCGCCGTCAGGGGAATATTTAGCTTGCGGCAATATGGACAATACCCTAATTGTTAATGAATGGGGCAGTTTTCAACCGTGGGTAATGCAGGGTTTTCCGGGGAAAGTTCGGCAGTTAGCTTGGTCGGATAAAACTAATTCTTTGGGTGCACCTTTGTTAGCTGCTGCGAGTTCTCAAGGCATTTCTGTCTGGGAAAGAGACGCTGATGAAAGAGTCGGTTGGGAAGGTTGGGCGTTAGAAGTGCATGAAAATGTGGTAAATGCGATCGCCTTTGAACCTACCACATTTTTATTAGCTTCCGCATCCGCAGACGGTCAACTTTGTTTGTGGTACGATGCAGAACAATTGCTGCAAATTCTAGAAGGTGCAGAGGGCGGTTTTTCCTGTCTCGCATGGCATCCCGAAGGCCAGTTTCTCGCTGCTGGCGGCTGTGGAGGCGAATTGCTGGTTTGGTCAAAATCTCTGCGCGGCAAAGAGTTCGGGCGGCGCTAAGTTCGCATACACACCAGTTTGACCAAAAGATAAACAATTGAAAACTTTAGGACTTACCCACGGGTGCGCAGAAATCCGGTTTTTCGATCGTTTACTTCGTTGCAGACCGCAGATCCAGTAAAAAACCAGGTTTCTGAGCGTCGAAGTGCGTCCAAGACTGAACTTGCTCTTTACCGGAAATTTGGGTAAAAGCCCCTTCTTAATAGGACGGCTTTAATTGATTGCCGACTTTTGTTTTAATCGTTTAGTTGCGTCAATATCTATTTTTCAAATTTCATTGCATTCTATTTAAAATAGAATACAATGATACTAGACCACAGGTAGAATAACCGCCGATACAAATGAGACACCAAGCTCAAACGACTGGTCGGAAAACAATAATGGTTAGTGGGTGGCGAACACCACGAAAAACACAGCTAGGCTAACTAACGTAAGCCAAAACCAGAAAAGTAAA
>NZ_JANMZH010000111.1:0-2360 GCF_031383065.1 Microcoleus sp. OTE_8_concoct_300
GATGCCAACTATATCTAAGCCTTGTTTGGCAAAGAACTTACACGCCTCAGAGCCAATTAAACCTGCCGAGCCAGTAATGATTGCAACGCCCACGTTTCACCGCCCCTGAAAAAATATAGTTTTCTTTGTTTTGTGCGCTCACACAAATCAGAAGTTATCCTGATTTTCGATAGACTATATTTTCGCACAATTGGGCAAAGAATTCACCTTTGATATTCCAATCATAGATTTCCCTGACCCGCGTTTGACCGGCTCGACCCAAGCGCGATCGCAATTCCCGATCCTGGGCTAAGCACACTATAGCTTCTGCTAGACCTTGCACAGCGCGATCGGGTTCAGTAGCAGCCACTTTAATGCCCGTTTGGGCCGTCACTTGAGTAGCCGGCCCGCCCAAATCCAAACAAATCGTGGGACGGCCAACCCCCATCATTTCCGTGCAGACAAAACCGCCAGAGTCATGTAAACTTGGATGGAGGAGAACGTGAGACTCCCCCATTTTAGAAAGAGTTTCACTGCGAGATAAAGTTCCCCAAAAAAATACTTTATTTGCCAGTCCCAATTCTGTTGCCAAAGCTTCCAAACGCTGCCTTTCCGGGCCGTCTCCCACAATCCAGTATTCCGATTGTTCAAGCTTCGCCTCCGCAAATGCACGGAGTCCCAAGTGCACCCCTTTCCAGTGTAAGAGACGACCGACACTGATGAATCTAATTGGTTGCTCCGGCGGGGCAGGAAATTGCTCTAGTTCTTGAATTTCCTGCTGCGACAAACCGACTTGCGAAAAAATCTTCACGTTTTTTGCTTTGAGAAATCGCAGTCTGGCTGCGGTTTCTTCCGTAGTTGCCAGCGCCACGGCACTGCGGCGCGCCGTCAGCCCCACAAACGGATCGCGTTCTCCTACGCTTTGAGCCAATGCTCGCAGGGTTTCGTAAATTTTGCCCCGGCGGCTAAAATCTTGCCAAAAAGGCTTTGGTGCTGTTTCTGCACCTCCCACAGGCCCCCAAATAAAAGGATGCGGCAACAGCGCCAGGAAACTTGGAGACCAATGCTTGACATATGTTACGTGATGTACTAAGTCAAAACCGATTTCGCGATCAAGCTTCCGAGCGATAAAATAAGCCCAGATTTGCCACAGATAGTAGTGAAGTTGCAGCAATCCTTGTCTCCCCTTCCAATCTTCGCTCCACCCAAACGGGTCGAAATAAACAAAGTGCAGGTTTGGCACGGGGTTCCGCTCTAATTCTGCTTCAATGTACGATCGACAAAAGGTGCGAGTAAATACCCAACTTTCGTGATGTTTAGCAGATTGGATAACAGTATTCCATCCTACTCCCTCTTCGGAGCCGAGATTAGGTTCGCAAGCAAACGCAGATAATAAAACTTTCATTTCTAATTTGTAATTGCTAATTTGTAATTGCTAATTTTTCCCTCTTCCCTCTTCCATCCACCCGTTAAATCCCTTACCAAATCCGTTGCCGAACTTTTTTCACCTATTTTTCATCAAAAAAGATGTAACTTCGAGGTAAGCTTTAGCTGCTGTTTCCGGAGTTTTTTGAGAAATCATCTGTCGTGAACGCTCTCCCATCGACTCAATCAAATCAGGATTATCTATAAAAATTTGCATTTTATCCGCTAACTCTTTAGCACTGCTAGGAGCGAAAATATAACCGTTCTCGCCTGACACAATTAACTCGCAGGAAGCTGCACCATTAGAACACAATACCGGTTTGCCAAACACCATCGCTTCAGGTACAACCATACCCCAGACATCCTCAAAAGTAGGAAACACAAAAATATCAGCTTGCTGAAAATAAGAACCCAAATTTCCATATTCCACCCATCCCGCCCAGATCACCTGCTCTTCAAAATGTCGCTCTTTAATAAAAGCTTCCAGTTCTTCCCGCTGATCTCCCTTCCCAACAATCAACAGCGAATAATCAACATACCCTTGACTTTTAAGAATAGCGCAGGCTTCTAAAAGCGTTTTAATTCCCTTTCTCGCTGTGATGCGCCCTACATACAGAAAAATCGGGCGTTTTAACTGCAAACTCGGCGGCTGAGTTTGATCCAACCGTTTCAGCAAAGCTCCCGCATCAGGTACGAGATAGGTTCTGGTAAAAATTTTATCCTCTGGTACGTTTAGAACTTCCATCAGATATTTTTTACCCGCATTGCTATTGGAAACAAAAGCATCGGCAAACCGCACGAGGATGCGGCGAACAAATGTCCTAAAACTCGAATCTCGAAAGTCTGTATTTGGGGAACTACCATCATAAATAATCGCAATTTTCCACCGCATCAGCGGTTTTAAAAGCGCTACAATTACAGTCCACAACGAGAAAGCTTGGGGAAATACGATTTGA
>NZ_JANMZH010000113.1:0-2364 GCF_031383065.1 Microcoleus sp. OTE_8_concoct_300
GATGCCAACTATATCTAAGCCTTGTTTGGCAAAGAACTTACACGCCTCAGAGCCAATTAAACCTGCCGAGCCAGTAATGATTGCAACGCCCACGTTTCACCGCCCCTGAAAAAATATAGTTTTCTTTGTTTTGTGCGCTCAAACAAATCAGAAGTTATCCTGATTTTCGATAGACTATATTTTCGCACAATTGGGCAAAGAATTCACCTTTAACATCCCAATCATATACTTCCCTGACGTGATTACGACCTGCTTCACCCAAGCGCGATCGCAACTCGGCATCGCCGGCTAAATGAGCCATCGCCTCAGCTAGACCCTGCACTGCCTGTTCTGGATTGTAAGCAGGTACTTTTACCCCCGTTTGGGCCGTCACTTGAGTAGCAGGCCCTCCCAGATCCAAGCAGATTATGGGGCGCCCCGCCGCCATCCCCTCCAAGCAAGTCCACCCTCCTGAATCGTGCAAGCTAGGGTGAATCAGTACATGAGACTCACCTAGCTTACCCAAAGTTTCCTCACGTGGCAGCCTCCCCCACAACTTAACTTGAGAGGAAATGCCCAATTCTTCCGCTAGAGACTGAAGGCGCTCGCGTTCCGGGCCATCCCCCAGCAGCCAATATTCGCCATTCGGCAAGTTAGCTTGGGCAAAGGCCCGCAACGCGAGGTGATAGCCTTTCCAGTGCAGCAGCCGCCCCATACTGATGAACCTGATCGGGGAAGGCCCTGGCAGCTTGCACTCTCCCAGCCGCGCCATCTCTGCCTTTGACAGACACGCCTCCGAAAGCACCTGCACGTTTTTTGCTCCCATCGCCCGTACCCGCTTCGCCGTATCCTCAGTTGTCGCAAAAGCTAAGACACTTCGCCTAGCCGTCATCCTGGCAAAGGGATCGCTTTCGCCGAGCCGCTGTCCCCAATCTCGCGCCGTTTCGTAAAGTTTTGCTTTAGAGCTAAAATCAGCCCAAAAAGGTTTCGGGGCTGCTTCACCGCCGCCCACAGGCCCCCAAATAAAAGGAATTGGCAGCAGCGAGATGAAACTAGGCGACCAAAATTTAACGTAGGTGACATGGCGGGCGATATCGAAATTAATTTGGCGGTGGAGCTCGCGCGCCTCTAAATAAGCCAAAATTTGCCACAGGTAATAGTGCAATTGCAGCCCTCCCTGTCTACCTTTAAAGTTTTCGCTCCAGCCGAAGGGTTCAATATAGGCAAAATGTAAATTTGGGATCGGGCGCAAGGCTAACTCTGCTTCAATAGCGGCACGGTAAAAAGTACGAGTTAGCACCCAGACTTCTTGGTGTTTGGCTGCTTCTACCACCGCATTCCAGCCGACTCCTTCTTCAGAACCTTGTCCGGG
The DNA here is from genome assembly GCF_031383065.1 of Microcoleus sp. OTE_8_concoct_300. Classification (NCBI taxonomy): domain Bacteria; kingdom Bacillati; phylum Cyanobacteriota; class Cyanophyceae; order Oscillatoriales; family Microcoleaceae; genus Microcoleus; species Microcoleus sp. OTE_8_concoct_300. The sequence goes on from NZ_JANMZH010000113.1 coordinate 1,352, forward strand.
TTCGCAAGCAAAGGCAGATAAAAGAATTTTCATCGGTAATTGTTAGTGGTTAATAGTTAGCGGTTAGTGGTTAATGGTTAGTAGCTAGTGGTGAGCCGTTAATGGAACAATAGAACCAACAACTAACAACTAACAACTAACCATTCCCCATTAAAAATAATGTAACTTCTACATAAGCTTGGGCAGCAGTTTCCGGAGTTGTTTTCGCAATTAACTCGCGCGATCGCTCTCCCATGGACTTAATCAAATCTGGATTGTCCAGAAAGCGCCGCATCGCCTCAGCTAAAGCTGAGGGATCGTGAGGATCGAAAATATAACCATTTTCCCCTTCAGCAACCAACTCGCAGGAAGCTGCACCATTTGAGCATAGTATAGGTTTGCCAAAAACCATCGCCTCCGGTACCACCATTCCCCAGACATCCTCAAAAGTAGGAAATACAAAAACATCAGCTTGCTGAAAATAAGAACCCAAATTTCCATATTCCACCCATCCACCCCACATCACCTGATCTTCAAAATGGCGCTCTTTAATAAAAGCTTCCAGTTCTTCCCGCTGATCTCCCTTGCCAACAATCAACAGCGAATAATCAACATAACCTTGACTTTTAAGAATAGCGCCAGCTTCTAAAAGCGTTTTAATTCCTTTTCTTGATGTGAGCCGCCCCACATATAGAAAAATTGGGCGTTTCAACTCCCAATTCGGCGGCTCAGTTTCCTCCAGCGGTTTCATTAAAGCTCCCGCATCTGGGACTAGATAGGTTCTGGTAAAAATTTTATCCTCCGGTACATTAAGCGCTTCCATCAAATATTTTTTACCAGCATTACTGTTAGAAACAAAAGCATCGGCAAACCGCACGAGGATGCGGCGAACGAATGTCCTAAAACTCGAATCTCGAAAGTCTGTATTTGGGGAACTACCATCATAAATAATCGCAATTTTCCACCGCATCAGCGGTTTTAAAAGCGCTACAATTACAGTCCACAACGAGAAAGCTTGGGGAAATACGATTTGA
>NZ_JANMZH010000130.1:0-45271 GCF_031383065.1 Microcoleus sp. OTE_8_concoct_300
AAATCTTTGACACCATCTATCGAAGCAGGGGGGCATCGCGGCAGGGGTTGTCTCTTTCATTGGTCATTCTTTAACGTTATATGCTTGCTATGCAAGCATTATAACGTATTTTTACCGTATTTTTTGTTTAAGTCCCGTTAAGACGACTCAAATCATGGCAGTCAACCTTACCATCATATTTACGTGGAGCTCCCAGCTTCTTTTGTTCACCTGTATAGAAATAGCGCAGGTTAGCATCACTTCTTAACTTGCCAATAAAGTCTAAATTTAAGTCCCGCACAGCATCCCAGAATTTAGAGCGATAGTAATAGCCATCAGCCACCAAATAACGTACAGAAGTTGGGAAGTAACAACGAGTATTCTTTAGATGTTTTGCATAGTCATCAACTCTTGTGATGTCAGGCGTTGAGCTTTGAGACTCCGGTTTTTTGCTAGATTTTTTTGACCAGCTATTCTTCGGTTTTTGTGGCAGTTTTTTCACGGGCTTTATTTGAGGACGTGATGGAGTTTGTTGCACGCTTAAGCTATAAGATAAACGAGTCTCAATTTCGACAATAGAAATCACAGAAATTTCCAATCCCTGTTCCGAATTCCCAGCTACACTATTATAAAAATAAGCCTTACCGTCAGTTTTTTTGCCACTTTTTGTTAAGAAAGAACAATCAATAACAGCAATGACGGTGTGTTCAGGATTTAAGGCTTTTTCAAGGAAATATTGATTGAATTGTGGAAAGTTAAAGCTTTTGAGAAAGTGACGACGGTAGGTTTTTTCGCTCAAACAACTATAACGACTGAGATTGGTGAAGTTGACCTTGCCATAAACAAGCAAAATAGTTGAGAATAAAGTGATTAAAAACTTCTTTTGGGGTTGACTAATCCCTGGCATTTGTTGTAAGATGGATTCAATAATCTTCCTAAGGCAATCTGTTAAGCTTGTGTGTTTTTATAGCTTAACCTAAAAGAGCGCCTTTTTTTCTGTTCATTTTGGGTTCAGATTGCACTCACTTTTTTCGCTTCTGTGATTTATTGCGTAAGCGTTGCTTGCCGAAGCCATCGCATCCCTCTTTAAAAACTGTCCGGAGTATTGTTTAAAGGCTAAATTAAATATCGCCTGAGACTTTCGCAAGAGGTCTACTGAAACAGGAAAAAGGATGTAAAGGAAGTTTAAAAATGAAGCGGTATCTGGCGGGAATGGATAATAATTATTTAGTTCAAATTATAGACTCTGCCAGCTAACGCTCGAAAAATAAAACGGATTCCTGATCTAAATTGATTCAGCTTTGAGAATTCAGAAGTTTTTAAAGCTCGATTTTAACTTGGTTAATTGCATCAGATTTAAGATTTTTAAGAAGGGTTTTCTCAGACAATAAGTTATGCACAAATATGATTTTTTGTCAACTTAATTGAGAAGCGTTTACCCTGGTTTTTAAGCCGATTCTAGTTTCATCTTGACACCAATATTTAAGACCATTTTTTGCTAGATTAGCGGTAGTGGACTCCAACCATAAGAAAACTTTCAGCAATTTTTATTATAGTTTTTTTTAAACTCGATTGCTGCCGCCGGATTTTTTTTTTACTCAAAGGCATTGGTACTTTTAACTTGGCTTTCATGCGAAGCCGTGCAGTTGCTTGTGTAAAGTTTGATATGTGACGGATACTTGATAGTTATCTTCGACCCATGCCGCAATTTTTTGTAACTCTTAAACTCGCAGGATTCCTCACTGATTTTTGTCGAGATTCCTGCTATTACTTCTGAGGGAATTACTCGGGGTCTCCCAGTCGAATGGCGCAGCTTTAATAATGATCGCACACCGCCATCATTATATTACTTTAACCATCTTTGTACGGTGATTATATGTACCCCTAAAAGTTCAGCTATATGTGTAATACTCGCGGCGTGACTCTGATTTTAACAAATAAAGTGCCTGAACTTTTTGTTTAGCGAGTTACAGCTCTGGCTCGAGCCATAATTATTTTTTACTCAGTAGTGGTTTCTTCAATTTTTTCTTGGTAGTTTACTTTCATATAACTATCTTTAAACTCTCATACTATTGTAGCAGACTTTGGGAGAAGTGGGATAAGATAAAAGGTTGAAGTATGAACTATGAAAAATTCGATGACGTGGAAGTACGTATTTTTGGGCAAGGCTGTAATAAATTGCGTTGAATCTGTGAGGTTACTGTTTGGCGACCAATGGATTCGCCAGTTGCTTAATCTGAAACCCCTGACCAATCCCGAGTATTTACATATGTTTATTGTGTTGATATTCATTTTCGGGATTGGCTATTGGTGGGTTGGTAATGACCTTTCCCGCCAGGATATCGTGAAACTTGGAATCTGCGCCCAATCCTCGGTTTTCCCCGTGTTGGCTTATCACACCGCGATCGGCAATCTTCACCCACTCTATCTAGTTCCGGGTGCGATCGACCTTGTGTTCTCGATTCTCTTCGGTCTGTTTCTCTACTCCTACCATGAGACTAAACCACCTCTGGAGTGACTATTCGCAATGAATTCAGAATATCAATATGGCAACCAGAGAGCTAATCCAAAAGCTGGTCAAGGGCGTTGAGATTTTTACCCGCCTGCGGGAGGAAGATATTCAGGTTCGGGTGACTCCCAGGGAAGAAGTATACCGGGAAGATAAGGTATTGCTGTACCGCTTCTCGCCGAAAGTTGAGCATTCGCTGAATATTCCCATCCTCATTGTTTACGCTATGGTTAACCGTCCCTACATTGTCGATTTACAGGAGGGGCGATCGCTGGTTGCGAATTTGCTCGAGCTTGGTTTGGATGTTTACCTGATTGACTGGGGCTATCCGAGTCGAGGCGATCGCTGGTTAACCCTTGACGACTACATCAATAGGCTATATCAATAACTGTGTGGATGTGGTACGCGATCGTCACAACTTAGAGCAAATCAACCTGTTAAGCATTTGTCAGGGAGGAACCTTTAGTCTTTGCTACAGTTCTCTTTACTCAGAGAAGGTAAAAAACCTGATTACTATGGTCACCCCCGTCGATTTTCACATCATTGACATCCACCCCGCCGTAGAACGGCGAGGATTCCCAAACCTCACGATTTAGGTTTCTGCTTCTGTCCCTTACGGGGTTTCGCACCTGCCTTAACAGATTTACTCTGTTCGGGTCTTACGGTCGCTCCACAGACGCTCCACGGCAAGCCCTGCCGCCAAAATATTCTTTGCCGCGTTGATGTCTCGGTCATGGTGCGTCCCGCAATTAGGACAATCCCATTCCCGGATATTCAACGGCATCTTGTCAACGATGTGTCCGCAATTGCCACACCGTTTTGAACTCGGAAACCATCGGTCAATCTTAATTAAAGTACGACCGTACCACTCACACTTGTATTCAAGTTGCCTGACCAATTCGCCTCAACTTGCATCACTTATGGCAAGGGCAAGTTTGGGATTTTTAATCATGTTCTTCACAGCCAAATTCAAGGGCGGCGATGGCGCAAGTTTTCGCGCACCAACCGCGTTGTTAACTTGTGAAGGTTATCTTTTCTTGCATCAGCAATTTCTTGATGTACTTTCGCTACGAAGAGTCGTGCTTTGTGACGGTTGTTTGACCCTTTCTGTTTCCGGCTTAAAGCTTTCTGCCCTGTTCTAAGTTTGCGATATTTTGCCTTAAATCCTTTGGGATTGGCAATTTTTTCACCAGTGCTAAGAGCGAGTAAACTTGTAATGCCCAAGTCAATACCAACTTGACTGCCTGAATGAGGTAATGCTTCAATTTCAACATTCACCAACAGGGAAACTGACCACCTACCAGATGGTGAAAGCTTCACCGTAATGGTTGATGGTCGGCAACCGACAGGTAGCATCCGGCTCCAACGAATTGGCAACGGGTCGGCACACTTTGCTAAGTAAACTTGTCCATCCTTAAACTTGAAAGCAGATTTGGTAAACTCTGCGCTACCACCATTGCGTTTTTTCTTGAAGTTGGGATATTTCGCCCGCCCATCAAAAAAATTGGTGTAAGCCGTTTGTAAATGTCGCAAGCATTGCTGTAACGGTACGCAGCTAACTTCCGACAGAAAATCTAACTCTTCTGTTTTCTTCCATTCGGTTAGCATTGAAGAGGTTTCAGCATACCCTACCCGTTTTTGGTCTTTGTACCATGCCTCGGTTCTTACGGCTAAGGCACGGTTGTATACTAAACGAGCGCAACCCATTGTCCGTCGCAACAAACTCTCTTGTTCCGGAGTTGGGTAGAATCGATAGCTGAAGGCTTTGAGCGTCATGCTCACAGTCTAACACTTCGATTGTGATATCAATGCTCGACTCAATGTAAAATCTTTGTAAAGCCGTCCTAGAAGGACGGGGTTTCAACCCTCCGCTACGCTCCGCCCAAATTTCTGATGAAAGATTTCTATCAGGGAAACAAACTGATCCAAGGTCAGGTCGAGATTGGCAACAAGCGAGTGGATCTGGGAAACATCCGCATCCCGATTTTGAACATTTACGCCGAGCAATATCATCTCGTTCCTCCAGCATCTTCCTTAGCTCTTAAGACATACATTGCTAGCCCAGACTACACTTTGCGCTCCTTCCCGGTTGGGCACATCGGGATGTAAGTCAGCACTAAAGTCCAGCGAAACCTTCCTCCCACTATTGTCGATTGGCTTAAGGTGCGATCGTAGAAAAACCGATGCTGGTGTTCTGCCTCACCAGGATGCTTTTGTTTGGTGCGATCGCCCACTTAGGCGCGCGTGCAAACGGGTGTTTAACTTTGGTAACTCTGTGCCTTCTACACAAGCTAGCTTAACGTTAATATCCATCTAACAGTAGACAAGAACCGAGCTTCCTTGATGCTATTCTATGAGCATCTATAAAGATAAGCAATCGCATAATTAGGAAGTAATTCAACACCCCCAACTCAGCAGGCAAGTGGGGTGTTAATTAAAACAAACCTTGAACGGCAAGATTACCTTAGCTAACAAAGAGAGAGGCTGTATGGCTCATACAAACAACGATTCAGAAATCTTGCCGGAGGATTTTAGTGACTCATCCGCAGATAACGCTTTACTCGAGCCAAAACAAGACCGATTAGGATATGCACCCTTCGCCAAACATCTGGCAGACAGTATTTGCCAAATGAACTTTCCTGAAGGGTTCGTTATTGCAGTTTACGGTGCCTCAGGTTTTGGCAAATCCACACTATTGAACTTTTTAACGTACTATCTCCAGCAAAAGCCAGAGAGCGAACAACCTATTATTGTCCCTTTTAATCCCTGGTTATTTTCTGGGGGCGAAGACATCACCAGGCGCTTTATTGGTCAATTACAGGCTGTTTTGAGCCAATTTAAAGCTGTCCCCAAAGGCATCCTAGGTCGAATAACCAATCTGGCTAAAGCAGTTTCTGAAATTCCTATTCCTTACGCTCAAGCTAGCAAGGCACTTGTAAAATTATTTGACGATAAAGAAAAGGAGACTTCCGACTTAAAAGAAGAAGTCGAAGATACACTAGAAAAGCAGCATCCGCGAATCGTAGTAACGATTGACGATATTGACAGGCTCTCCGCTGAAGAGATTAGTCAATTATTTTATCTTATTAAATCAATTCCCAACTTTACTAACGTTGTCTATTTGCTCGTTTTCGATCAAGAAGTTGTCATCAAAACCCTCGCAGATACACAACCTCTACCCGGAAAAATCTACCTCAATCAGATTGTTCAAGCTTCTTTTGAGTTACCTCTCCCAGATAAAACCTCACTCCGCAAGCTACTTTTTGAAAAACTGAATGGCATACTGGCTGACGCACCAAGGCCACTCCTCAATCAAAATCGCTGGGGCAATGTTTATTTACAAGGGATAGACCACTTTATTACCAACCCTCGCGACATTACTCGTCTGACCAACCTCTTAACCGTGACATACCCAGCGGTGAAAGATGAAGTGAACCCAGTTGATTTCATTGCTATTGAGTCCCTGCGAGCCTTTCGCCCAATGATATATGACATAATCCGCAAAAATCCTAAATTCTTTGCGGGAAATGTGGATGGGAAAGGTTCTCTAATTCCAACATTGGACGAAATCAAAGATTTTCACGATTCGTGGGTGACTAAGTTTGAAGATGATGAGGATAAAGAACCAGTTAAACGGTTACTATTGCAGCTTTTTCCTAAGTTAGAAGCTGTTTGGCATAATACCTATTCCCCTGCACAAGATGAATCAATATGGAGCAAACAATTACGGATTTGTAGCTTAGATATATTTCCCAACTACTTCTGTTTAGTATTAACACAAGATGAATTCTCGGATGCTGAGATTAAAGCAATTTTTGCCGTGGCAAAAGATGCAAAGGCATTGGGGGAAAATCTTGTAGAACTCGCTCATCAAAAACGCTCTGATGGCACGACGCAAGTTCGGGTATTTCTCGAACGGCTTGAGGATTACCCTGAAAAAGAAATTCCTACCGATTGCATTCCTTCAATTGTGAAAGCTTTGTTTGATGTCGGCGACCAGCTTTTGCCTCCGGAAGACGAACCGCAGGGAATGTTTGATTTTGCCAATGACATTAGAATTCAACGCCTGATCTCACGATTGTTGCGTCGGATTGACGAACAAGCACGGTTTGAAACCTTGAAAGAGGCAATGTCAAATGGTAACGCCTTATCGATAATTGTGCGCGAAGTAGCAGCCTTAGGTCAGGAACAAGGTAAGTATGGAGCGGAGGAATCTATCCCCGCAGAGGAATGGCTCCAGAGTGTAGAACACCTTAAAGAACTTGAAGGAATAGCCTTGAAGCGGCTGCGAGATGGTGCAGGACAAAACTCCCTACTGCAAACCCCAAAGCTATCTGAAAATTTACACTATTGGCAAAGTTGGGCAGGACAAGAGGAAGTCAAGCAATGGGTTGAAAAGATTATTGAGGATGACGAAGGGCTAGTTAATTTCTTGGAGAATGTGCTGCCAAAAGATTTTAGTGAGGATGGGTCGAACGAAACTCAAAAGACAGGCTACAAACTTGACCTTAGCTGGCTCGAACCCTATCTCGAACCATCCGCGATCGTTGAGCGAATCAGTAGTCTTGGCGAAACGAGCCAGTTAACAGAAGATCGGAAAAATGCGATCGCCCAATTTATCCAAGAATATGAGATGCAGCAGCAGGGACAAGGCTCGGATCAGGCAAGGATTTAGAGGGTCGAATAGCAGTGCTAGAGCCTCGATCGGGTAATCCAAATGACGTGGATGGTATGAGGCAACTGACTGGCAACGAACGTTAGAAACTCATCGTTCAGCGAAGCAAGCAGGGCTAGTTCCTAAATTTATTCCTAATAGAGCGCTTGACTCTGTTGATTGACAGTGTATAATCAACATATAACAAATGAGCATTTAAATGTTTGGGTGTCAACAGATACTACTCAAGCCTGACAAAGAACTCAAGGCGGTTCTAGAATATATTTGCCAAGAATCAAACAAACTACACAATTGTGCGGTTTATTACGCTCGTCAAATATACTTCAAGGCTCATACTTACGTTCGTCCGTTTGACGTAATTAACGCATTAAAGCGCAATCCTCATTACGGGGCTTTATGCGCTCAAGCTGCTCAACAGACTTGTGGTGCTGTTGGTGAATCGGTAAAATCTTTCAAAGGATTGATCAAGTTATTTCGGGAAGACAAGCTTGAATTTAAACCAAAATTCCCAAATTACCGTACTACTGGCGGACTTCATTTGGTAGCTTATCCGAAGCAAGCGCTTGGGAAAAAGTTGATTGATGGTCAAATTTCAATCCCTCTCGGACAAAAAGTAAAAGCTTGGTTTGGACTGAAGAATTTTCAAGTCCCAATGCCTTCCAACTTAGACTATGCCAATATTCGAGAAATTAGAATTCTCCCCAGAAATGGCTGTTTTTACGCCGAATTTGTTTACAAGTCAATCAGTGTCCAAGGTGTCGTAGACAATCAAAAAGCTTTAGGCATCGATCACGGTATTGATAACTGGCTTACTTGCGTCAGTAACTCAGGGACAAGCTTTATTATTGATGGCAAGCATTTAAAGTCGGTCAACCAGTGGTACAACAAGCGGGTGGCAACTTTGATGGAGGGCAAACATAATGGTTTTTGGTCGCATCAATTGGCGCGATTAACCGAAAAACGAAACCGTCAGATACGCGATGCCGTGAATAAAGTAGCTCGTTTAGTCGTCAATCACTGTATCGAGAACAGAATCGGTGTTATCGTTTTTGGGTGGAACAAAGAACAGAAAGATTCTGCCAATATGGGCAAAAAGACAAATCAAAAGTTTGTTCAAATCCCTACGGCACGACTAAAGAATCGAATCGCTCAACTGTGCGAACAGCACGGCATTAAGTTTGTCGAAACTGAAGAAAGTTACACGTCTAAAGCATCATTTGTAGACCGTGACTTTCTACCTACAATCGGTGAAAAACCTGATGGGTGGAAGGAAGCGGGTAGGCGGGTAAAACGCGGTTTGTACCGGACGGGTGCGAAAAACTGGTACATCAATGCTGACTGCAATGGGGCAGCCAACATTTTGAGAAAAGTAGCGACAATGTTAAGGCTTGACCTTGACGGAGTTGGTAGAGGTGTCTTGACAGCGCCCTCAAGAATTGCCATTTGGTAGTTTCTTCAGAATCTCCGTGCGTTTTACGCGCCCAGAGTGTCAATCCTTTGCTTCAATCAGCTCTATTGGTTGTCTGGCTGGGAATAGGGCACGTATTAGCTGACCCACACCCACAGAACGCTGCTCGTGAACAAACACCAAGGGCAGCAGGGCAAACAGGCGCAGGACGGCTGAGAGAGCAAACGCCATTGGCAAACCACCAAAATCAGTCAGACTCGCGACATAGCCACCAACAGTGATGCCGATCGCCCCAGTGATTCCAGGAACCGCGGCCGCAATAGCAAAATAAATCGACTGATTGCGTAGCGGCGTTACCGACATCATCAGATTGCCACTGCACAGGTCAATCGCTGCCCAAGTCCCCCCGGCCACTATATGTAAGAAGGGGAACCAAGCCCAAAGGAAAATAGAAGAAGTTCCAGCTTCTAGCCACAGTAGAGGCGTCAGAGCCACCAAAACTCCCACAATTATCATCACCGGGCGATTACCAATCCGGTCAGCCAGTCTGCCCCAGAACATCAGCATCAGCAAGTTAGCACCAGCTCCCAAGCTGTTATAGAGCGTTACCACACTGACATCGAGGTGGAGATCCCCCAGTAAGTAGAGGTTAAAGAAGGGAGCGCTGATGTTAACCGCAAAGCTCCAGAAGCCTGCGTAAAGAAGAAACCTCAAAAAATTCGCATCTTGGAAGAAGCTAAAAACAGTCTCCCAAGGCGACAGGTGGTCTGTATCCGAATCGGTGCCCTGTAAAAGCTTTGGATTCACATCAGTCATCCAGAAGTGAACGACCAGACTGATTATCCCCAGCACGATTCCCAGAACCAATACCGCACCGAAGCCAGAGAGCGAGCCACCGGGCCACTTCGATACTGCTAGACCCAGAAGCGGCACAGCGATGAGATTGGTTAAGGTAACAACACTATTGCGAAACCCAAAATACCGCCCCCGCAATCGCTCTGGTACTAACACAGCCATCCAGCTAAAAAAGGAAGCACGCCCCAAAGCTTCCATGATATTAGTCACCCAGATAATTGCCAGTGTCAACACTACCAACTGATGTCCAGCCATACGAGATGAACTGACCAACCAAATCCCTGGGACAATCAGCAACCACAGCAGCCGCGACGAGCCAAAAATAAACAGGGAATACCAATTGCGGCTGTTCATGCGGTCTCCCAGATAGGCTCCCAGCGGTTGCAGCAAATTGGTTAGCTGAGGAATTGAGGCTAGCAAACCAATTTCTACTGTACTCGCACCGAGATCCAGTAAGAAATTACTAAGCAACGCGCCGCCAATGATACTGGCAAAGACTGTAGCGAAGCCACCTTCGGTAGTTAATGCCTTGAGGCTTGTCCGAATTTCTCGCTTGGGGATTTTTTGAGGCGGCGTTGGAGGAAATACCGTCTCTGATAATGCCCTATTCTCTGGTTCGACTTTTAATAGTAAATCTTTGTCAGTGTGTTCAAAATCTTCAACGACTACTTGCAAGTTTAGTAATCCTGTCAGTAGAGGATTCATCAGAACTATGGGTTTGAAACCCCGTCCTTTTAGGACGGCTTTACATTGAATTGGATCCCCTCGCGGGGTGGAGGGGTATGCTTGCCCCAGAGGTGAGGTATGGTTGCCTCAATCTCTTTTCGGAGTAGAAGAGACGACCTGCCAGGTCGTCTGTACTTCGCCAAGGTTTAATGAGCTTGTTAAGCTGAAAGCACTGTTGAGCGTGACATACCGAACTGTTTAACTCTCAACGATAGAGCAACGGACTAGCTACGCATCAAGCGGGTATCGTGACTCAAAAAACGTAGTCAGTTAAGACGCAAGGCCCGTCAGAATGGCTTGTTAGATTCCTCCTTCAAGCCTCATGCCTTTAGGCTGAGGTTCCTGACGAGCGTTTTTTGTAATATTCGCTACATTAACATATGATAAACCGAAAAACCACCCTTATTCCGTTTCTTGCTACATCCCCACTAGGATAGATATGTAAAAAAAAATGTTTTATAAGCAATTATACTTAAAATTTCTGAAATTGCACAAGCATACTCTTCCGCAGTAGTTCATAAAAAAACACTCGGTAAGTGGGTTCCGAGCGTGGCTTGAGCTTAGAGAGGAAAACGAGACGGCGGTTAAAACCGCCTTGAATCTTCTTATCTCGTTTCCGGTTGCCGGAAACGAGATGACTGACTGATTGCCATGAACTATGAATAAAAATCCCTCCCCGTTCACGGGGAGGGTTCGTCACTTCGCCCTCTCAAGACTAAGTGGATGAGCTTGCTGGTGGGCTTTCATCCTCAAGATCATCTATTAATGGTAATGGTTTTAAACTGGTGCGTCCTGCTTGAATAGCCGCTGCTTGACGCTTGAGTGTTGGGATCAAAACTCGCATTAGCTCACTCACAGGCACAGCTCGCTGCTCGTGAACAAACACCAAGGGCAGGAGGGCCAACAGCCGCAAGACGGCTGAGAGAGCAAACGCCATTGGCAAACCACCAAAATCAGTCAGACTCGCGACATAGCCGCCAACAGTGATTCCGATCGCCCCAGTGATTCCAGGAAGCGCCGCAGCAACAGCAAAATAAATCGACTGATTGCGTAGCGGTGTCACCGACATCATCAGATTGCCACTGCACAGGTCAATCGCTGCCCAAGTCGCACCGCCGAGTATGTGCAACAAGGGGAACCAAGCCCAAAGGAAAATGGGAGAAGTTCCAGATTGTAGCCACAGTAGAGGCGTCAGAGCCACCAAGATTCCCACAGTTATCATCAGTGGGCGATTGCCAATCCGGTCAGCCAGTCTGCCCCAGAACATCAGCATCAGCAAGTTAGCACCAGCCCCCAAGCTGTTATAGAGCGTTACCACGCTGACATCTAGGTTGAGGTCCCCCAGCAAGTAGAGGTTAAAGAAGGGAGCGCTGATGTTAACCGCAAAGCTCCAGAAGGATGAGTAAAACAAAAACCTCAAAAAATTGGCATCTTTGAGGAAGCTAAAAACTTTCTTCAAGGGCGAGCCGTGGTCTGTATCCGAATCGGCGGCGTGTACTAGCTGCGGGTTGACATCGGTTATCCAGAACTGAAAGATCAGACTGAGTATTGCGAACACAACTCCCACAACCAAGACGACACCGAAGCCCCAGAGCGAACCACCCGGCCACTTCGATACCGCTAGGCCCAGCAGCGGCACGCCGATGAGATTGGTGAAGGTCACAATACTATTGCGGAAGCCAAAATACCGCCCCCGCAATCGGTCTGGTACTAACACAGCCATCCAGCTAAGAAAGGAAGCACGACCCAAAGCTTCCATGAAATTACTCAGGCAGATAATTGCCAATGTAAACAGCACCAACTGGCGTGGCTGGATACGAGATGTGCCCACCAACCAAATCCCCGGCACAATCAGCAACCACGGCAGCCGCGACGAGCCGAAAATCACCAGGGAATACCAGTGGCGGCTCTTGATGTGGTCTCCCAGATAGGCTCCCACCGGTTGCAGCAAATTCGTTAGCTGAGGGATTGAGGCGAGCAGACCAATTTCCACTGTACTGGCACCGAGATCCAACAAGAAATTACTAAGCAACGCGCCGCCAATAATACTGTAAAATACGGTAGCAAAAGCACCTTCGGTAGTTAATGCCTTGAGGCTTTTCCGAATATCTCGCTTGGGAATTTTAAGATGCGGGTTTGTAGTAAGTATCGGCTCTGATAATGCCTTATTATCTGGGATTTCCTCAATGACCAGAGGGGCCAGAGGACTCGTTTCTACTAAAATGCTATCTTGTTGTGGATGCAACATATTATCTAGACAATATTTAAACAGTTAATCGGAACTACCTTACTGCTTTGCTCTGAGTGTAGGTCTCAAAACCAATGTTCTAAAGAATGCTTTATTTAAATCCTGCAATGGCAATTTCTTACCTGCTGAGCGTTAACTAGTAAACGCCATAAAGTATTTCGGAAATATAGCCACAACCTGTCCCAAACAACCAGGTTTTTTTATACAGAATTTATATAATAACTTTCTGTATTCTAGTATAGTAGAACTTTAATAAATTGACAAAAATTTTTATAGATTATTATTATTTTTTGTAAACAAACTTTAAGCGGTTAGTTACAACAATATTTGCTTAAATTATTTTAGAGTTAATCATTAGAGGTTATTTCTCAAGATAGACTTCTTTCTAAACTCTGAGGAGGATGCAGATATGCTAGCTCTAAGGTATTTGGAGTTAGAAGTTGAGCTCGTACATTTCAACTAGATAAAACTTTCCTAGAGTGATTTCATCTTCAAGCGGCAAAATTTTTAATGAGGACTTTAAGGAGTAGGCTCGATTGAAGCCAATAAATTACCAGGTGGTTGCTGTTGTTGGGCTTGGAGAGGCATCGGGCTTGAGGCAATCATCAAGTTTGTTTCAGTAAGGAGGGGCAAAAGGAAGCGGTTGTCTCTGCTGAGAGTGAGGTGCGGCTAAATTCCTTGATGGGCGAGATTTGTATCTCTGGCGGTGCAGCAACCCCTTGCGTTTCAAGATAGGTCGATCGCCCGCTGCAGTACATTCCATTAGCTAGAGGAGAGGAAATGGATCGCAGCTTAGGATGTTTAATAAAACAGGAAATTTTCTAGGGAACGATGAGCTTATTACTAATAGATATGGATGGTACGCTCCGTGAACCACTCAGCGGACAACAATACTTCCAACATCCCAAAGATCAACGCATTATTGAAGGTGCCGACATTGCCCTTCGCGCCTACAAAGACGATTGGATAATTGCCGGCATCACCAACCAAGGTGGAGTTGCCGCAGGTCATAAGTCTATGCAAGAGTGCATCAAGGAACAGCAATACACGCTTGAGTTATTCCCAGAGTTGAGAGAAATCTACTGCCCCGACTTTGAGGGTAAAAAGTGTTTCCGCGTCACTGGTCACAATGTTTATAACCACAGCCAAACTAAGTGGTCTGGGCAGTACCGCAAACCGCGATCGGGTATGTTGCAATTAGCAATGGTCAGACACAAACACAGTCCGCAAAATTCTCTTTATGTGGGCGATCGCCCGGAAGATGAACAAGCCGCCCAACGAGCAGGCGTCCCTTTTCAATGGGCATGGGACTGGATCGAGCAACATCAACAGGCGATCGTCCCCAACCTTACAGAAGTATAGTAATTGACCGGATATTCATGAAACGGAAATTATAGATAGCAAGGGCATTACCTAAATATCTATTCAAGCCTATTCTGGGATTTCCCACAATGCAGAAAACTAAAATGCGGCTCAGGTTAAAGGACAAGAAGATGGCTACTGGCTTGTCTGTACGCCCAGTGATTGGGCAAAGTCGGTGCGGGTCAAGCTGGAGGGCGAATGGGAAACGTCCTACTCTGATCAGACGTGAAGCAGAAACCCACATAGCTTCGGGCTTAACGCGAAGGCACCTACTTGGAATGTTTTTCGTAGGCATCACTGGGGCGATGGGATCGGCCTGTACCACCAACTCTATGGAGAGAATTACATCAATGAGAACAGACAAACCACAGAATCAGGATCGGGCATCTGTAAACGGACGCCTGCTGGCACGACCAACGCAGCCTACGGGAACGGCACCAAGCGGTCTGCAACCGTTGGGACTTTCCACCAAGCGCGACGGACTCCTCTACGTGCCTAAAAATTACCAAGCTTCCCGACCCGCACCACTGGTGGTGATGCTGCACGGAGCAGGTGGCGACGCACCCGGCGGTCTGAGTCCGTTCCAAAACCTCGCCGATGCCACTGGACTCATCCTGCTGGCACCTGCCTCGCGCGGCCGGACGTGGGATGTGCTGGTGGGTGGGTACGGTCCCGATATCGCCTTGATTGACCAGGCACTGGCGCAGACGTTCAGCCGCTACGCTGTAGACTCTACCCGCATTGCGATCGAGGGCTTCTCGGATGGGGCTTCCTATGCCCTAAGTGTCGGCATCACCAACGGCGACTTGTTCAGCTATGTCATAGCGTTCTCGCCGGGGTTTATGGCACCAGCTTCACAGGTTGGCGAACCGCGTCTGTTTATCTCGCACGGCACGCGAGACTCGGTTTTACCGATCGATCCTTGTAGCCGTAAGATAGTGCCACAGGTGCGGGGTGCTGGCTACGATGTGGTTTATCGGGAATTCGACGGCCCCCACACAATTCCCCCTGCGATTATAGAGTCTGCACTAGACTGGTTCACGGCGTAGCAGGGTATCCTCGTCCAATCTAAATTTATTTACTGTTGCTCAAGCTCTCTCGATCACGTTGGCATCAGTTGCTGGATGCGCTGTGGTTCCTCTCCCAGCCAATCTAGATTCTGGGCAGTGCTGTCGAAAATTGATGAAGTTTTGAATGGCTCAAACTCGCCGCGCGATGCTGCTTCTGCTGTTTTTGCTAACAGCGATCGCACCTGCTCGTCATTCATTGGCTGGAACGTCCGCACCGCCTCAAACGCTTGATCGAGAATCTCCATGCTGTCAATTCCCGTAACCACAACCGATGTAGGTAGATTCAGCGCATAGTGCAGACACTCAATTGGCGTTACCGTATTTGACCGTAACAAAATCCCGTTTCCCATGCTTTTCATGCCAAGAATGCCGATGTCCTGTTTAACCAGTTCTGGCACAACCAGCTTCGCAAAGCTTCGGTAGTGTGCATCCATCACATTCAGCGGCAACTGAGCCGCATCAAACTTAAACCCATAACTGGCTGCAACTTCCAGCATATGCAAATGAATCTGGGGGTCTTTGTGTCCGGTGAAGCCAATATATCGGAGTTTGCCAGCTTCCCGCGCCTCAATTAAGGCGGCATTTGCCCCTTCTGGATCGAAAACTCGATGCGGGTCCTCGAACCGGAGGATTTCGTGGTGCTGGACCAGATCGATGCAATCAACTTGCAGGCGTTGCAGTGATTCGTCTAGCTGTCTTGCGGCTTCTTTCTTGGAACGGCCGTCGATTTTCGTCATCAGGAATACTTTGTCTCGGTAGCCATCGCGGAGAGCTTTCCCCATGCGAATCTCGCTGACTCCACCGTTGTAATCCCAACTGTTATCCATAAAAGTGATGCCACGGTCGATCGCACTGCGAACAATCCGGATACCCAGTTGCTCATCAACATACTTCAATCCGATGTGCCAACCACCCAATCCGATCGCAGAAACCCTCTCTCCTGTGCTGCCAAGAGTTCGGTATACCATTTCTGAGTTTGACGTACTTTGTGACATCTGTTCTCCTTGTTTTGCAGCTATTGCTTAAGTGTATATAGCTATGAGCAAATTCAAACGCAAGGAAACGTTTACAACATCTTGCTTGAGACACACTAGAACTGAGTATTGGCAATTTACGAGGTGTGAGGTACATGGTTGAGTTGATGCGTTATGCGATCGCTCGTGAAGAGGAGATGCCCCACTTCTTAGAGAAGTCGGGCATCTCAACTGCTTCATAATCCACGCTCATCGCGTTGGATCGTCACTTACCTTAACAATCAGCTTGCCAAAGTTTTTCCCTTGCAGTAAACCAATGAAGGCGTGGGGAGCATTTTCCAAACCCTCTACAACGTCTTCTTTATACTTGAGCTTCCCGAACTGCAACCACTGAGAAACATCGTTTACAAACTCTGCCTGACGGTGTTGGTAATCTCCCACAAGAAAACCTTTGATTAACGCTCGTTTAACCAACAGTGGCATCAAATTAGGGCCAGGAGGAGGAGTTTCTGCGTTGTACTGCGAGATTAAACCAACCAGTGGTATTCTGGCCCCAAGATTAATCTGCTGCAAAACGGCTTCTAAAATTGGACCCGCCGTATTGTCAAAGTAAACATCGATTCCCTTAGGACAAGCGGCTTTCAGTGCTGAACTGAGGTCTTGAGTTTTGCGGTTAATGCACGCATCAAATCCTAATTCTTTCACTACGTAATCGCATTTATCCTCACTCCCAGCCACCCCCACTGCCCGACAGCCTTTGAGTTTAGCAATTTGACCGACTACAGAACCGACTGCGCCAGAGGCAGCAGAAACGACAACTGTTTCGCCTGCTTGTGGTTGCCCAATATCAAGCAGCGCAAAATATGCCGTCATTCCCGGCATCCCCGTTATGCCCAAGGCATAGGAGATGGGTGCTTGATTGGGGTCAAGCTTGCGCAACGTTTCGCCTTTCGATACGCTATAAGTTTGCCAACCGTCATAACCGAGCACAAAATCTCCTGCCCTGAATTGGGGATGGTTGGATTTCACCACTTGGCTAACTGTGCTACCGACCATCACGGAACCCAATTCTACGGGAGAAGCATAAGATTCGCGATCGCTCATGCGTCCGCGCATATAGGGGTCAAGGGACAGGTAAATCGTGCGGTTGAGAACTTCGCCTTCCCCTGGTTCTGGGATTGGGGTTTCGATTAGGGCGAAATCACTCTCTTTTGGTTCCCCAACTGGGCGGCTTTTGAGTAAGATTTGTTTGTTAGTTGAATTAGGCATTGATGATTCCTATTTTCTTCCAATGCTTTGAGCATCGATTAGTGCTGTACCAGGCTGGACAATCATCTCAACAAGCTTACTAACCATTGGAGTTGATAATCACTGGCTCAACATCTTTCATCAGACATAATTAGAGAGCGTTACCAAACGTGATGGTGATACAGACAAATGTGCTATACTGTACTACAAAGCTAGCTTAAGTTTTAGATCGGGAGAGGATATGAGTAGAGTTGAAGGTGATGTGGCTGGAAAAAATATAATCACTTACGATTCTATAGGAGGGAAAGAATACTCTCCCAATGACATTGGACAATATTTAAGGGAATTTAAGCTTAATGATGCTCTTAGGCTGATTGGAGAGTTATCCTATGAAATATTTAAGTCAAATAAAGGATTACACAAAATCAAAAATATACCAGTTTTTGATGGTGTTCTAGCTTATTTATCCATGCGATTAATCGAAAGCTCTAACGACGATCCTCACAGTAAAGATATGACTGTAGATGATTTACTGAAAGCTATTGATATGTATTTTGGGCTTCCCGATCCATTTCAAAAGGACAGCGATAATCTACAAGGTTTTCTCATAAGATTCGGAGCTTCTCAATTAGACTATGATCGTGAAGCTCGTCACCTCCTTCCAAGAACTCTGCTCATTTACGAAAATTTATGGACTAAAAGTGGAAATTGCAATCAAGTTGATATAGCCAACGCGATTAAGAGCTTTTCTGGGTTAAATTTACAGGAAACATTAGTATTAAGCTTGGCTTTTTCGCGTAGAGCCAAGAATGGATTTTTCCGCCTAATTGAAGATTTAGAGCAGTATCCTGATACCCTAAAATCCTATTTTGATATCAATAAGCAAAAGGCATTTGCCAATTGGATTTCATGTAAATATAGTGATTTTCGCTATCTCTCAATATCAGATATGCCACCGACTATTGACTATGAAAAATTTAGGTTTAATCCGCTTTGGCTCAAGCCTGCAATCATCCCAGATTGCAATCCTAAGCCAGATTCTTCGCAAGTTTACATAACACCTATCCCAGCTTTAATTTATAGACGAGTAACTACAGGTCTTTACTTTACCTTATCAGACTACTTCAAAGAGAACAACAAAAAACCGTTTAGAAAGACTTTCGGAGAGGTCTTTCAGGAGTATGTTGGATTGCTCTTAAAAAAAGCAGTTGGAGAATTAAATGTCCAACAAGAATGGAGATATGTGGTTAAAAAAGATCCCAAAGATACACCAGACTGGTTTGTTATTCAAAATGGCACTGCTCTTTTGATAGAAGTGAAGCAGTCAGGTCTTTATTTACCTGCTAAGACGTGGGGGCAGCTAGGCGATATTAAGGACGACCTTAAGCGAAATATTGGTGCTGGTGTGCATCAAATGTGGAAATTTGAGGAGGACAGAAGAAATGGTTTATGTACTGTTCCCGATTGGTTAGATGGGATTGAAATAACTGAAAGATTAGTTGTTACTTATGATAGACCTTACTTTGTAAATTCATCTTTAAGGGACGAAATACGACAACAACTATACCCCACTATTCCTGAGAGCTTTCATTGGCATAGTATTTCAGTAGAAGAATTAGAATACTTTCTAGGCATTGCTAGCATAAATTTAATGGATGCTTTGAAAGAAAAGAGACTTGATACAGAAGGAGACAGGATGGATTTCAGAGATTACTATTCCAGAAAATCCTCTCAGGAGAATTGTAGGAATCCATATTTAGACAGCGTCTATGACAGCTTCTTTGGTGACTTAGGATGATTATCTGAAGAAACAAAGGAAAAGTAGTTGCACTAGCTGTCTAACAAAGCAGTAAAAATGATGCAGCAGTTAGGAGTATTTGGTAGCACAGAGATTATTGTCCTTTTACTTCTCACAAGGATAGAGGCACAATGAACTTCCTCTGATACTGTTTATATTAACGATCGCGAAAACAGGCAGTCAAAGCGATGCAGAAGCTGGCAGTATTCGGTGGAACAGGGATTATTGGGCGCGGCATCACTGAAATCGCTGGTTCAGGCGCTGGCATTTGTGCCGTGATTCCAGAGGACTGAACCTCTTTAGCGGAGAGTTGTGCTTATACGTGTCCATTCGATCCAGTTTCAACCTGCTTATCTGCTGCCGCACCATTTGCCTTCTCGCTCCCCATCTGATTGTTTTGCCGTGCCGCTTTGTCGCTCAAAAAAGTTAACAACGAAGGCGATAAAGATGAGTGGCTGTCTTTTCCAAAAGCGCGTTCAGTACCAATGCCACCTGTTCCAGGTAACAACCGATTAAACCAACCGATCGCAGTAGTAGAAAGTCCTGGAAAAAGAGGATAGAGTCTGGCACTAAACCAAGTCCAAAGTGGCACAATTACCTCTGCATCACCGCGTCGAAATCCAGCAATCGTCTCACGAGCAACCTTTTCGGCACTCGTCGAGATTAAGGGCAAGGAATCAGCAATGCTGAACCAGGTAAACTCCTTGCGGTGCTGACCTTTGAACATAGCGTGGTCTATCACGCCTGTGCGGATGAAACCCGGACATACCGTTGTGACAGCAATCCCGTCCTTTGCCAGTTCTGTCCGCATCCCTTCGGAGAAACCCGTTAAGGCAAATTTGCTCGCGCAATACGCCAACATATGCGGGGAAACTACCTTGCCGCCGATCGAAGAGATATTAACGATGCGTCCAGCCTGTCGTTGACGCATTTCCGGGAAAACCGCATAAGTAGTGTATAGCGGTGCCCAGAAATGCAGCTTCATCAAATCGTCGTAGTCCTCGATCGTCAATACGTCCATTGGCCCCACAAGGTCGGTGCCTGCGTTGTTAATGAGGATGTCGATCTGACCGAAGCGATCGCGCACCTGCTGCACCATCTGGTCAACCTGGGAACGATCGGTGACATCACAGGGAACACTCAGCACCTCTCCACCGCACTCCTCTAGTTCGACACGCGCCCTTTCGAGTTCAGCGCGATCGCGGGCACAAATTGCCAAACGCGCTCCTTGCTGCACCAACTGTCGTGCCATAACCAAACCAAGTCCACGTGAACCACCCGTAAGCAGCACCGTCTTGCCTGTGAGATCGTATTGACGTTCGCGCCACGATCGCACCACCCAAAGCAGGACGAACAAAGCGCCCACGCCAACTGCAAAAAGAATAAGAGGATTCTGATTATCTATATAGGAATTCATGGTTAAAACTCAAATGCTGATGTATTGTGAAGCGCAGTCTACCTTATTGCCTGAACCTGATACTAAAACCCTAAACTTCTCCTCTCCTCTGACTAAGAGGTTGTGATATTTGAGCTAATGCTGTGTCTAATAGGAGAGCTAATGTTAAGTTTAAATCTCATTTAAAATACAAATTTTTGTTTTTTAATCGCTGACAGTTCAATTGCCTCAGCGACTTATATCGTTTCCGGTTGCATGGGAATGATAAAGTCAAGGTCAATAATTCCATATTCCCCGACTCCCGACTCCCGACTCCCCACTCCCCATCATTCCGGTGTAACCGGAATTGATATTATTTGTATCCATTAAAATTAGCAAAACCTATCTACCTCTTCGCTTTAAGTTGTTAGCAACACTATTTTTATTCTAAACACAAGTTGCCCTCAATAGAGAACTTCTGTTTAGAAGCTGCTGTTATGGCGATCGCGACCTGCTAGAGTGTGCGGGCTAAAAAGCTATTCTCTTATTGCACAATCAACCCCCCCCTCTAGAAAAAGCCATCAAGCCACTTACCGGGCAATGCTTTGTCTTGTAATGAGAGGGTTAGGTGTTATTGCAATTAGGCTGGCATTTCTTGCTGAACCTTGCTCTTGGCAGCTTTGAATTCGCTTGCCATTGGGTCTTTTTGCTCGTGGCTGTAATTGTTGTCAATCGCCGAGAACATGGTGAATTCTTCTTTGGGGATGTGACCGCCAACCACATCCATTTCGAGGATCCTTTTAAGTTGTTCTTGGTGAGCGCGACCCTCAAAGTTGACTGTATTCAATGGGCCAATTGCCACTTCAATATCAGCTCCCACCTTCTGAGCCGCTTTGTGAATAACGATTCCACTCATGGCTTGACCATGCTTCATCAGTTCGTGGTAAATGAGTTTCTGATAATACGTAAACTCATTGCCTGACATCATCTGCTCAAACTGCGGAATAAATATCTTGGTCGCAGCACTAGGTTCAGCTTGAATGCCGTATTGAACGATCACCGCCTCTATAATGCCCAGGTTTTTCTGGTCATCCTCCAGCATATTCTGGAGACGCTTGCGAACCTCTTCATCAGGGCAAGCATCTATTAGCTTTTGATCCTTCGAGATAATTAAATTTTGAAAGGCTTTCAGGTCTGCCAATCTTTCGGCCATCGCCAGCCGTTTTGTATCCTTTAACTTTGTAACCATGTTTAGTTATCCTGGGTTTAAATAATCTGATTAATACCTGTACTCACCCGCTTTCCAGGCGACTTTTGACCCACATTATTTGCAAATAAGGCAGTGTCTGGATCCACCTTATCTGTTGACCCGCACTTCATCCTAAGCAAAAATTTGCACAATTTTTAAGAATCTTTTTAACGAGAATCAGTTCCTTGATTTGGACTGCAAACTACCTTACCAGAACCTCCAGGAGCTTCAGGTTCACTACCGGGACGAAGGTCAGTGCCGGATTCTTGACCGGTCATGCGATATCTCTCATCAAGCGGAGTGTTACCCTCTTCTGTTGTTGATATACTTGTTTGGGTTCCAGGATTATCTTGAGGGTCATATTTTGCGTCATCTTGTCGATTGTCTTGAGGATGATCTGATGTCATGATTTGCACCTCTTTTTCACTTTTCTCTACAACACTATCATTCAGCTTTAAGTAGGTACTCTATCCTCAGAGAGGACTGGCTATACCACTAATTCTAGAGGAAATTTCAATCGAAAATGATTGCACAAGGTATGTGAAAACACGATCGAGCTTAACATTTGCTCTACGCCCAATACCGCTGTAGAAAATCGGTACTTTTGGGCGTTGTATCGATTACCCCGTGTTGCCCTGTACTCCGGTGTCCTGGCCACGGCGTCCCAGGAGGGTGCCAACAGCGGTAACAACCTCCGGCACTGCGAGTATTCTGGACACGATGGAGCAAACCGTCGCAACGCCGGCAGTATTCACAAAACGCCTTGTTCTCGTTCCACTCCTCACGAGCTAACTCGACATTGGTCACCCCGTCCAACACGAGCTTGATACCCATTGCAATTGGTAACAGAGGGTTGCGCCTAGGGCGGTCGGTCATGTGAGGGTTCTTTCCTTGACGCAGCTTCTCACTCAGTTGTTTTGGATCCATAAAGCGCAATCCTCAATAATAATAACGTATGCGTTAACGGTCACATCAGCCATACAGGAAGCGTTTCAATGAAAATTAATAGGAAACGCACTAGGAACCCAATTCAACGACGCGATCGTCCTCCGCTGAGAGTGTATAGATTTCCCATCATTTTATGGATTCATTTTGATGCGTACCACTTACCTAAGAGGTACTTTAAATAAAGCGCTGTATTTCAAGCTCTTGTATAGAAAAGCTTCAACTCGGTTAATATTATGTACTTTCTTTAGGTAGGCCCTTAGACAAACTAACAGCATTAAAGTTTAGTAGAGGGCTTTTTAGTGAATTAAACTTTTTTATGGGGAAAACGAATAATATCATGTCCGGTCGATTCCCTCCGCTTCCCTCCGCTTCGCTTCGCCCGAAATCAGGTAGGGGGGGTTCACTAACAATATCTGCCAATAATTGACAATCTCAAAAACCCGCCCGGCCGGGATATTATGGTCAATCGATCGGACATGATATAAGAAATTTTTTCTTAGGGAAAACGGTTTCATCTTTAAAAAGATCCCCAAGAGGTTATCTTAGAGAGCTTTGTTAGTTTTTCTAGCTAGGGGTTCTTACAAGCAGTGGGAAGAAGAAAATAGGGCGCTGCAAGTAGTGTTTGAAACTCTTTCTCCCGGTCACAGGCTAACAGAAATGAATAAAAAACAGGTATTTTACGATCGCCACGGGGTAGAGGAATATTACCTGTACGACCCGGAACGCAACGATTTCAGTGGTTGGATGCGTTCACAGGGGCGTTTGCACGTAATTGATGCACTCGAAAATTGGGTCAGCCCCCGACAGGGAATTCGCTTTGATTTGTCGGGTGAAGAGTTGCAAATTTATCGCCATGACGGCGAACCGTTTGCAAGTTATGAGGAGGTTTCTCGCAGTTTGGAACAAGCCGAACAGCGGGCTGCTGTGCTAGCAGAAAGACTGCGATCGATGGGAATTGACCCGCAACAATTGTAAACTAGAGGGGGAAAAGACCGATCGGGCGATAAGCTGTCGCGCATTTAAATTGCATATTTGGGGCGGGCGGGACGCCCACCCCACAAGAGTTTTATTATTTTTTGACATACAATTTAAATCCCGAACAGCTTAGCCCTACATCAGTCCTGGACGCACCGGCTTCAGAAACCGGGTTTTTGCAGGCGTTTAATTGATTGTAGCCCGCAACCGGGTAAAAAACCCGGTTTCTTGATAAGCGGGGCGCACCCTACATAACTGAACTAATGACCAATGACTAATGACTATTTCCCCTCTTCTAACCTCAAAAAATGCACCTGTCCCGAAGCTTCCGCCGCCACAATTGTCACCCCATCCGGTGCAATAGCGCAAGCTTTCAACGCACTATCTCCCCGGAAACTAGCAACTACTTTTCCACTTAACAAATCCCAAACTTTGAGAGTATTGTCATCTGAAACAGAAATCACCCTATTTCCCACAGTCGCCAAAGATGTTACCGTATCGTCATGACCTGCCAAAGTAAAAACTTCTTTTCTACTTGACAAATTCCAAACTTTCAGAGTGTTTTCCCGGCCGCCCGAAATCGCCCATTTGCCATCCGCCGTAACTGCCACAGCATTCACAAAACTCTCATGACCTTTGAGAGTGAAAAGTAGATTTTTGGCGCCTAAATTCCACAAATTTGCCAAAATATTCTTTTCTTGCCCCAAACTCCAAACTTTCAGAGTTTTGTCTGCAGAGGCCGAAATAATCCGCTTGCTGTCGGGAGTAACTGCCACAGCTTTTATCCCGTCCTCATGACCTGAAAAAGTAAAAAGTTCCTCTCCTGTTTCTAAACTCCAAACTTTAATATTTGTGTCTCCCGAACCTGAAATCGCCATTGTTCCGTCCGCAGTCACGGCCACAGAATTTACCCAGTCCGTATGACCCGTGAAAGTAAAGATTTCCTTTCCGGTTTCTAGATTCCAAACTTTCACAGTTTTGTCGCCTGCACCCGAAATTAATCGCTGGCTATCCGCTGTTGTTGCGATCGCTTTTACCCCTTCTTGATGTCCCCCAATAGTAAAAATTTCCTGTCCGTTTTTGAGATTCCAGACTTTAATGCTGTTGTCTCCAGAACCGGAAATCGCTTTACTACCGTCCGCCGTCACTGCTACAGCATTTACCCAGTCATCGTGACCTCCAAATGATAAATTTTCTTTGCCTATTTCTAAGCGCCAAACTTTGAGAGTTTTGTCAGAGGAACCAGAAACTATCCGCTGGCCGTCGGGGGTAACAGCCACAGCATTCACTGGGGCGATGTGATTGGTAAAAGTGAAAAGTTCTTCTTTTGTTTCCAGATTCCAAACTTTCAGCGTTTTGTCGCCGGCAGCCGAAACTACTCGTTTGCCGTCGGGACTGACTGCCACAGCTTGAACGAAACTGCCGTGTTTTCCTAAAGTGAAAAGTTTCTTTCTTTCTGACAAACTCCAGACTTTAACTGTTCCGTCGTAACTGCCGGAAATTATTTGTTCGCCGTCGGGAGTAACTGCTACACTTTTTACCCAGTCTGCATGACCGGTGAGAGTAAAAAGTTCTTTTCCCGTTTCTAGGTTCCAGACTTTAATGCTATTGTCCCCGGACCCGGAAATCAACCGCTTGCTATCAGGAGTTACTGCTACGGACTGGACAAAACTGCTATGACTTTTGAAGTTAAAAATTATTTCCCCTGTTGACACATCCCAAACTTTTATGCTGCCGTCCCAAGAACCAGAAATTACTCGCTTGCCGTCCGGAGTTACTGCTACTGCTTCTACTGCAAAAGTCTCGCCTGCAAATGTCAATATTTCTGTTCCAGTTTCTAAATCCCAAATTTTAATAGTATTGTCCCAAGAACCGGAAATTACTTTGGTGCCGTCGGGTGTGACAGCTACAGCATTGACGTAGGTAAGATGACCTGTGAGGGTTGAAAGTTCTTCTCCTTTTTCTAAGTGCCAAACTTTGAGAGTGTGGTCGGAGGACGCAGAAACTGCCCGCTTGCCGTCGGGGGTGATTGCTACAGCTTGTACCCAATCTGTATGTCCGGTGAGGGTGCGCAGCAATCTCCCGCCTGGAGGAGTAAAGCTGGGCGTTAGCGGTAGCAGCCAGGGTTTTTTTTGGTGTTTTGCTTGTGCTAGCAGTGCTTGAATTTCTGGACTTTCAAAGCGCATCAAGCGGGCAATTAGTTGGGTGGCTAGTTGGGTTTTGTCTTTGGCTAGAATGTGGGCAGACAGCCGAATTGCTTCTTGGATTAATTTTATTGGGTCGGCTTTTTGGTCTGAGGTAATAATATCGGGATTTGTTGCTAAATCGTAATCTTCTATTAGCGCCTGTACTCCCGATGCTAACAGCTTGGCTTCAATAAAATTGTAATCTGTTAGTAAGCTGTATAATTTCTCGGAGTCTGAAGTCGCTGCTAGCTGATGGGGCAGGATTCCCAGGTAGTGCGTCTGTTCTGAGGGCTGCATTTTATCCAGCCCTTGTGTAAACTCGCTCATAAATTTACGTATGTCTTTTTAAAATGTATGCGATCGCTATCTCTACCCTGCCGGAAACCCGAGCGAGAATCTTTTCTCTTGACTTAGCATGACATATTTGAATGCTATGTGCTACGGGCTGCTGTTCTCGGTTTGGTTATGGTTCGATGAATTGCTCGTTTTTTAGTCTGAGTTTGCTTTGAGAATTCTCAAGGAGTGCAATTACCATAAATCGTCGCCCATCTAATTCAACTCAGTAACGCCCAATTTACCGAGTGAGCGACAAAAGCTGACATATATCGTTGTTTTTCTTAACATAGCCGGTAGGCAGGGTAATGATTGTCGTGAGATAAAAACAGTCAAGGTAAAAATTTTTAGGTATCGCAATCCTACTTGATGTGGAAGACTTTTTTTAACGAAACACGATTCTAGATGCTCTAATTTTCTGTCAATTCCGTCGCATTAGCGAGGCAGATGTCCCCCTGGTGGGGTTTTGTACCTCAACCGCATCTGCAATCTGCTTCACTCAAAGCTCTCCGAAAGCTTTGCAGGCGCGCCCCCTTCCTCTAAAATATAGTAAAGGACTTGCGCTCTTAAACCGGGTTTCTAGACAAAATCATTGGTTTGACCGCTAGGTACGTAGGAAGAAACGGGGTTTCTGACTCCATAGCGCGCAAGTCACGATCGCAAATAAAGCAGTATTGACTTTAGAGACAAATTTCATGGATGTTATCGAGTTTTTCGAGTTAAGTGCAGGCAAATGGTTTTCCCAGCGCACCGTACACAATCTCAATTCTGGGGAATTGCAGGCAGGTAAATCTGACCTCAACATAGAAATACTGACCTCGCGCGATGCAGCAGTCGTCAAACTTTGCCAAGAACACTCGATTAACCCTGCCTCAACTGGGCTAACCAGCGTTCGGATTACTTGGGAAGGTATTCCCGATCGCAACCAAGCTAAACAAATCGGTTCTACCATACTAGCGATCGTACCTAATCCCGACAATCCAAGCGTTGGCAAAGTGTTTCAAGACAAGGGTAACACTCGCTACGTGATGGGCGACGACGTGCTGACATTAATTACAGAATCAGACACCCTCTATGCCGAAGAAAGGCTGTGGTATCTCATGCCCAACCTGCGGCTGCGGACTAGCGTTGTTAAGCAAGCTAACGGTACGGAACAAGCATCTTTTTGTTCGGAAATTCGGATGGGAGTAAGTGCCAAAAATGAAAACTGACAAATAATTATCTATAGCCTTTCTCAGTAACATGAGATGCTCTGGCGGGCATAGGGCATAGGGCATAGGGCATAGGCCTCCGTGGGCATAGGGCATAGGACTTGCCCCCATACCTCACCACGCGATCGAACCGCTATAGTTGCCAAAGTTTACACCCTATTTCTGCTTTCTCCCTTCTTTCTTCGGCCTTCTCGGGCAATGGCTTTTAACTTGGTGTGAAAATCTGTGTGTTTGACAACTGGGAATGATATGGTCACAGGTTTGTCCGCTAATTTGCGATCGGCTTCAGCTTGATCGGCCAGGGCGGTAACAGCCAAATCTTCATAAACTACAACTTCTGTATTTTCTTTTGTGCCATCATCGGCTGCGGGCAATTTTCCTGTTTCCTGGGCTTCTGTGTTCGGGACTTCTGCATCAAGCGCCCGATCGAGTTGCGCCTCTGACGGCAATAGCAAATCTAACTCGGCTACACCGACTTGCGATTCCGGGTTCGATAAAAGTATATCCTCCTGCGGCACTTGATCACCAATTTTCAAGGTTAAATTTTGAGGAAAATTGTTGCAGACCAAGCGTTCAAACTCGCGATTGAAATGATAGAGAGGTTCACCTATCCGGTGCCACATACTCAATAGCTGTCCCACAGAAACAGCCTTGTAGCGCCCTTGATAAAGCGCTTCAACCACTGCTAAACGCAGCCAATAGCCGGGATACTTGGTTAGCCATTCACCCGCCAATTTCTCGGCTTTTTTGCCACCTAGGTCAAAACCGTAGTGAACCAGCAGAGCCGCTGCTTGTGCAGATATTGCGGTCACTTCTGTCATGTGTTGTCTGTTGACTGTTGACTGTTTTCTGTTGACTGTTGACTGTTGACTGTTGACTGTTGACTGTTTTCTGTTGGTTGCAAATTCCCAATGACCAATTCCCAATCACTAATTACCAATTACCAATTGAATTAATCGGATAAACGCACGCCTCCTTCTACAGTTCGCACGTCCCCGGAAAAAGGTTCGGGAGTGCCATTCCAGTTGAAGTCGCTAATTCTAAAAGTCAGGCTGCCGACTTGACGCTCAGGATTAAAACGCAAAATAATTGCGTAGCTGCGGCGGCTGTATTCTACAGTATAATTCGTACTGATTGTTTCCCCGCTTTCTAAATTTATAGCACTTTGAAATCCGACTCGAAAGCCTCCGTAAACTTGCTGGACAAGTCCAAAAGACAGGACTCTCAAATCTACTAAGCGATCGAATAAAAACGGAGATATACCGTCCCGCCCCACCTGGGTATAAGTCACGTTAAACCCAGTGTAATCGAGGAAAGGGCGGGAGAAATGACCGAACTGCCCTTGAATGCCGACGCTGCTGGCGATCGAATTTTGTCGATCGCCGCTGCTGTAAGAAGTGCCAACTCCCCGGACTCCCAAGGCCAGTTGCACGAAAGGAACCACCGGCGTCCGCGTATACCTCAAACCCTGGGTGGGAGTCCGGGGCAGGGGTTCGCCCTGCCACAGGTTGAAGCCGCGGCTCAAGGCGACGCTGACTTGGGAACGGCCCAGATCGATACGGTTGTTTTCCCGCACTGGTTCGAGCAAGTCTGGTCGATCGGTGTCAGCATTGATAAATTGATACCCGGCTTGGTAGCTGAGATTGATACCAGTGCCAGAGAGTGGGATGACTGGGGAAGTGAGGACTGCCCCGAGGCTGCTCTGCACGGTTTGAAAGCCCAGAGAACCATTAAACAGCCGATCGCGATAACTGTATTCTGCAACCAGAGAGTGAGTGCCGATCGACTGGCCCAGGCGCAAATTGCCCCGAAAGCTGTTTTCCGGCAAATTCGGGAAATCTTCCAAACTCAGAAAGATTGCCGAGCCGTCGAGCCTGGTGCGCGGGCCCAGAGTAGTGCGCAACCTCGCTTTGAGCCCGTAGCTGTCGGGAAAAAACGGATTGCCACCGTGCTTTTCGACGACGCGCTGAAGGTAAATTTGGGGCGTCAGAGTCAGCCGCACCGGCCCGTTTTGCAACACCTCAAAACCGCACTCGGCGAACAAACCGCCGCGCTCGCCCCCGTCGTAACCAAAGGTCAAACACGGGCCACTCTGCTGCCTGCTGTCAAACACTTGCCTGCGGGGATACACGGGTATTTTCACCCGGTTGTCGAACACCAAGCGGGGTTTAGTTGTGACCAATTCCTCAGCCGTGGGCGAAATCCTTGTAATCCTCGCCGTCCGGGCTCTGTATTCAAATTCCGGCGGGGAAAACGGGTCGTTAGTAATCCGAATGTTAGTTGCTACCCTCACGCCGTTTGGCAGCAGTTCGAGGCGTTCTGCTTCAAAGCGGACGCGGTTGACGGCGCCGACAACTTGGGGGGCTGTTAGCTGTCCGCCGCCGCCAATAGTCACTGTAGCAGCTCCGGGGGATTTGACTCCGCGCAGGGGCTGCTGGCTGGTAATTCGATCGCTCAGCGGCTGTTCAAGAATCCTCCCAGCACTGATATCCGTCGGCAGTGTGGGGGTCAATTCGCTACCTGCTGTGGGCAAGAAAATTTCGCCGCTTGCTTGTTCGACGGCGCCTGCGTTGAGGCCGAGATTGAACTCCATCCGCTGGCCGCGCACTACTTGTTCGCCGCGGGTATAGGCGACATTGCCGGATGCTACCACTTGGCGGGTGACTAAGTTGACGATCGCCCGATCGGCATCAATCACTGTTTGCCGGAACCGGACAACCACATTACCAACCGCCGTCACAATTTGCTGCTTGTCGTCGAATTCTTGGCTGTCGGCCTTAACTTCGATAGTATCGGCCGGACTCACCGGAAAAGGCACCGTCCGCCCTGCGGGGGGGGTGCGGACTCCCGGCGGCCCGGCTGGTTTAGGTTTCGGTGTCGGGGCAGGGGGGGTTGTGGGTGCGGGGGTGATTCCTGGTGTGGGAATGTCGAACTCCTGTTGCCCGCTGGGTGCTGGTTCTAACGCGGGTTCGGGAACGGGAATTTCAGCAGGTTCGGGAGAGTTATCTTCTAACTGCCGGCCTTGGGCCTGATACCAACTTTCCTGCTTTCGGGCCTGATTTCTCTCTTGTTTTCTCTGCGCCTCTGCGGTTCGTTCCCGATTCCGAATGGCAATGGCATTTTCTACCGAACCCAATTGGTAAGTCGTAAACGAGGAATCTTGCTGAAGTGCTGCTGTTTCGGGTTCTCTGACAGGAAGCCGACGCTGAAATCCCACCACTGCCTCGCCATTTTCCACGGAGGCTAGGGGGTCGGCGATTTCTGGAGGCTGATCCGTGGCTGGGGTGGTGCCGAGGAGTGTGGCTGCGGGTGCTGGGGCTGGTGTGGGTTCTGCCTGAACGATATCTGGGCTTGGTTCCGGTATTTCTGCGGGGTTGCTGCGGGTGTCTCCATCGCCGGCCGCCACAGTGAGGGCCACTTTTTTTGGCTTGGCGATGTAGATGATGGCAGGGGGTTCTGGCGGCGGTACCGGATAGGGCATAGTTACAACAGGTTAAGTCATCCGATTTTAGATTTTAGATTTTAGATTTTAGATTTTATAGGGTGCAAATTATTTAAAATTTTTGCATCTAAAAGGCAACTGTTTAGACATTAATCTGACATCTGAAATTTGCAGTGGCTTTGGCGCGCCGGAATATAACTGCTTTCTAAACTTGCTTCCGCCACAAGATAACCTCGCGGATGGTGCGAGGTCAAGTTTTGTTCGACTAATTTTTGCGGGTTTGGGGGCTTGCTGGGGGGCAGAAGTGGCGTGCCCCCAGCAAGTGGCCGAGATATAGCGGTTCTCTAGAAAGTGAGGTATGGGGCGAGTCCTATGCCTGTGCCCTATGCCCTATGCCCTATGAGCACCTCATGTTACTGATAAAGGCTATAACTTGTTTATTCCATGTCTCTGCGGTTCGGGTTCCGAGCTGGGTCATTGGACAAAAATCCAAATATAAACAGGGAAACAAAAAATAAAACAACTACATTAACTACGATTTTGAGGGTTAGCACTGTGGGAGTCTCCAAAGATGGCATAATACTGAGCTGATTTGCTGCTGTTGCGGCAACTTTTTTATCTTGACACTCCCCTGGCTGAAGCCGAGGGGATTCTTAATTCAGCGACTGACCTTAAAATGTTCTGTCCTTACGGCAATACTTAAACCTTTCAACCGTGGGGATACCACCAATTGACGAGCCTAATTCAGAAGCATCCCAGCGGGTCTATCTCCAAAAGCGTACTAGGATATTTCCCTAGAGTTTGGGTATGCCCTACCCTACTTAACAATTCCCAGTAAAAAAGTTTATTTGCTGGATTGAAACCTACATTTTCGGTTTCGACTGTTTATAGTGTTTTCGTCGCACTTTGTCCCCCAGTTTATGCCTAAAAGTGTGTCTCATGTCCTGTTTCACTTCGGGCAAGGGAGTTTAACCCTGACTGTTTCAGTTTACCATACTGTCCCGTTTTGTCCAAAGCTTTTTAAGGAAGTTTATTGAATTAAAAAGATTGGATTTTGGGTTCATGACTGAGGTGAAGAGAACAGGCAGGATTTATCCTGCAACGCCCTTTCATCCCCGGACTGAAGTCACGGGGTTTTCAGGGTATTCCTTATAAGCTAAAGATTAGTCAATTTTCTCTTTGTTTTTGAGGATTTTTGGCAAGTTGCTTTTTGCCCAATTCCAGAGTTGCTCCGCGATGTTTTCTAGCCGCAGCATGACTCGATCGAGCCATTCGAGCACTTGTTCTAGCGGGTGCTTAATGTATCCCATCGATTCTGCTTTTGTTTCTAAGTAGTCGCCCTCTGGTTGGACGCCTGCGCTCTGGTTTTTTGGTTGTCGGGCCGTGTATCTGCTGGTTGGCGCGGTGATTGCTGCTGGGGATTGGCTGTTTTTTGCGGTGTTCGGGTTTGTGTTTTTTGACACTTGGGTTTCCGGCGCGCCCCCTAGGGTTGATTCTGCTGTGAGTGCAGAGCTATTTTTTTGAGTAAGTGCTGAATTTGGTGCTGGTTGGGGTTGACTTGAGGACACTTTTGTAATCAAGCTCTGTTTGAGCTGCGCCAGCAGGCGGTGAATTGCTTCTGGGTAAGGGGATATTGATACTGGCATCGATCGACCTTCTGCCAATTCTCCTAATTCTGCCATTTCCTGCTTGACTTTTGGGCTAGCTTGTGATATGTGGCTTTGAGCTATTGCCTGGGGTTCGGAACTTCCGTCGATTAAATGCCCAGGTGCTGCTTCCCCGAATAAGTCTTGCCAGTTGAGCCACGGTCGATCGACCTCTGGGCTTTTTTGCGTGTTTTCTTGTTCTCGTCGCTGTTTCAAAGAATACTGAATTGCAACTGCTTTCTCCGTATTATCACTGGCTGCTGTTTCTTTACCTAGGAGGTGGTCTACTGACGACCAAATAATTCCTTCGATGTTTCGAGCGTATTTTTCGAGGATTTCGCGGGCGGACAAATCTGAATTGGCTTCTGGGCCGGATGTATTAATTTTTACTCCGGGGGCTGCTGTTGGTGTGGCGGTTGTTTTTGCCGATGGCGGTAGGGTAAGTTCTTCGAGGTTGACGGCGGCGCGATCGAGTAATGTAACAAAGGAGAGAGGATTGCTGATTCGATGATCGAACTTACTGTTAAAATTTGTTTCGAGTTTTGGGGTATTGTGGTCGATCGAATTCGATGCCGCAATCGACTGCTGTGCGGGTTTTGATGTGAGTGGCGCGCTGGCTGTTTGGGCTAGGATTGAATTGCGGTTGATCGCTTTTTTAACTGCGAGGATTGATTCTCCAAACTGATTTCTTTTGAGAGCAACCGGACTCGTCTGAACCCATGCCATCAATTCCCAAAAACGACGCACCGGCGGCAACTGCGCTTTTTTTGCCGCCGACTCCAAACCGAGATTAAATTTTAATTCTTTTTGGGCAATTTCCCGCCGCCCTGGTCCGGAGTTGGCAATTTCCCAAGTTATGCGACCTTCGAGCATTTCCTGCTGTTCTGGTGTCAGAATATCTAATATCTGATTTTCTCTTCCTACCAATACTAAAGTGCGGGCTGGGATAAAACTCGCGATTCCCTGAACTTTCGGTTGGCCCACAATTGCCGACGTAGTGTTTAATTGAGTTTTAGCAAGCGGGTGTTCTAAGACTGAAGTTATTTGATGCTTTGCGGTTTCTGGGCTAAAATTTACTGCCGGATGTAAATTGTTAGCAGCATTTCCCTGATTTATTAACAGCGGGAAGCTGGCTAAAGTTTTCGCAGTTTGCGACGAGTTTAGTAAATTTTCCGCCAGGTGCAAAATTTCGGCGATCGAACTTTCCTCGGAAGTTTCGCCCTGATACCAATTTTGTGGCAAATCGGGATTTTCGTCACCGCCAAATTCTTGTAGTTCCGGTAAATCTACTTTTTGACTTGATTCCCGCAACTGTCGGCCCAGCATTCGGGAACTTTGCACCAGCAAATAAGCTGGATAAAGCAGAATTTGGGTAGCCGTGAGAGTTGCTTCTTTAATTTGACGCCAAGTTCGATCGCAATTGTCAGCGATTTGGCGGGACTGTTTCGATATAAAATTTAATAGTCGGCTTTGGTATGGGCCGTAGTAACCGTCGGACATAAGTTTAATTATTGAATTCAGGGAATTGCTAAATATTGCTGTAAAATCAAAGCGAGATCTCAATCTCCGCTTCAAACCCTCTGAAACCTTTATTTCTTCGCGTCCTTCGCGTCTTCGCGGTTCAATCCGATCTTTGATTCCTACACAAGTTTTATTTTAGCGAAATATGAGCGCTTCTGTGTCACCTGCTAGCAACAATATTTCTGCCACTGTCGAAAAGTTGCGCCGCCTCAGTCAAGTGGAGGTTCAGTCTGGTTGGAGGTACTGCGATTCCGACTCTGCTGTATCTTCAGTAAATATTTGTAACTGGCCTGTTGCCGAACTTAACGGCAAAGGACATATTGCTTGGCCGTCTGGGAAGCAAGTTTTGTATTTGGGCCAGCAATTTGTAATTCCTGACAATTTGCACGGCTATCCTGTGGTTGGTTTGCGGTTGCTGCTGGGCTTGGCTTGGTGGGCAGAAGATGCTCAAATTTTTGTGGGCGGCGAGTTAGTCGGACAGGGAGATTTATTTGATTCGGTCGATCGAGTTTTGTTGAGTTCGTCGGCTAATCCCGGAGATGAATTTTTAGTAATTTTGCGGTTGGTAAGTCCGGGTCACGATAGCGGTGCTTTAGTGCGATCGATTTGTTTGTACGAAGCTGCTGACTCTTCTTGTTTCGATCCGGGTTTTGTGGCTGCCGAATTAGAGATTTTGCAGAATTCGCTGTTTGGTAATCAAGAAAATTTAAATTCCCAATACCTCCCCACTCAAAGAATAGGCGATAGCGCAATTATTGTCAAGGGGGAATTGCTGAAATCTGAGATTGATTTGGCGCTTGGTTTGATCGATTGGTCGGTGGTGTGCGATCGCGAAAAGTTCGATCGCTCGCTGTCTGTTTTGCGGCACAA
Organism: Microcoleus sp. OTE_8_concoct_300; assembly: GCF_031383065.1. Classification (NCBI taxonomy): domain Bacteria; kingdom Bacillati; phylum Cyanobacteriota; class Cyanophyceae; order Oscillatoriales; family Microcoleaceae; genus Microcoleus; species Microcoleus sp. OTE_8_concoct_300. The sequence goes on from NZ_JANMZH010000130.1 coordinate 34,609, forward strand.
TTTATTGGGATATCTGCGGGCTTTTTCGGGGGATTTAGATGAGGGAACCGCAGAGGGCGCAGAGACCACAGAGGGAGGAAGAAGCGATGAGGTTTTTGAGGTGGGAGAAAATAGCAATGCTACATCTATATATATAGGGGAACTTGGTGCTCTGGCATCTATATATACAGGTAAAATCTATTTGGTGGGTCACGCTCATTTAGACTTAGCTTGGCTGTGGCCTGTCCCGGAAACTTGGCAAGTGGCAGAGCGAACTTTTGAGTCGGTATTGAAATTGCAATCGGAGTTTCCTGATTTGATTTTCTGCCATTCAACTCCGGCCCTTTATGCTTGGATGGAAGAACATCGGCCGGACTTATTTGCTGCGATTAAAAAACAGGTGGCGGCGGGTTGCTGGGAGGTTGTCGGCGGGTTGTGGGTAGAACCGGATTTAAACTTGATTTCCGCTGAATCAATGGTGCGGCAAGTTTTTTACGGCCAGCGTTACGCAAAAGAAAAATTTGGAGAATTGATGCGGGTAGCTTGGCTACCGGATACTTTCGGTTTTGGGTGGCAGTTACCTCAGATTTTGCGGCAAGGCGGAGTTGACTATTTTGTGACGCAAAAGTTGCGTTGGAACGATACAACGGAATTTCCCCACGGTGCGTTTTGGTGGGAAGGGTTGGACGGTACTAAAATATTTAGCATGATGTCTTCTCCCATTGGTGAAGGCATAGAATCTGTAAAAATGGCAAGTCATGCTTTTGAATGGCAAGCTAAAACTAATTTGCAAGATGCTCTTTGGTTGCCTGGGGTTGGCGACCACGGCGGTGGCCCGACTCGTGATATGTTGGAGGTGGCGAAACGCTGGAAAATGTCGCCTTTTTTCCCAAGGTTGGAGTTTGCGAAAGCGGTTGATTATTTGTCTTTGATTGAGAGTCAGTTTTTACCTCAAGTTGCGGAAAGTTCCTCTGAAAAGGATGTTCCAGAATCCGACAATCAGGAGAATTTGCGGGCGCTAGAAGTTTCAAACTTGTCGGCAATGAAGGATGCAAATCCTCCCTTCTCACAACTCAAAACTCTTCCCCGCACTCTCCCTGTTTGGAAAGATGAACTTTATTTAGAATTCCACCGGGGTTGCTACACGACTCGCGCCGACCAAAAACGCCAAAACCGCCGCTGCGAAGAATTGCTCTACCAAGCAGAGTTGCTGTCTTCCCTGGCAACGATTTGTACTGGTGCGGTTTATCCGAAATCAGAATTAGAATCAGCTTGGAAACAAATTTTGTTTAACCAGTTTCACGATATTTTGCCCGGTTCTGCGATCGCCCAAGTTTATGCGGATGCTAATCTAGCCTTTGCCGAGGTCGATCGCACTTGTCGCGAAATCCTGATAAAATCTTTGGATGCAATCTCGGCTCAAATTTCTCTCCCTTCCCCTCCTGGGCCCGACGCTCAACCAATTTTGATTTTCAATACCCTCAATTGGTCGCGCTCTGAGGTTGTCGCCGTACCCCTTCCCGATGCCACTGATTCAGCTTGGCAAATCTACGATTTTTCCCGACGGCGATTGGTGTCGCAGATTGTCAGGGGCGATCGACCGCAATCGCACTCTACACTGTTATTTTCGGCAAATAATATCCCCGCCGTTGGCTACCAGGTGTTTTGGCTCTGTCACGAAGACGCTCAAACTGTGGATAATGCCTGCGCGAGTCCAGAAACCGACAAAAAGACAGATTTATCAAAACTTACATACGGTATAGCACAAAAAAATACACCTTGTCAAGAAACGCATTTTGCAGCCGCAGAAATATGTTTAGAAAATGAATTTATTCGGGCAACAGTAGACGGAAAAACCGGGGATTTATCCAGTATTTGGGATAAAGTAAATAACAGAGAAGTCCTGAATGCAGCAGGCGGCAATCAACTGCAAGCATTTCAAGACAGCGGTCAATATTGGGATGCTTGGAACATCGATCCAAATTATGAAAAACATCAATTACCCGCGCCCACACTCAAAGATATTTCTTGGGTAGAGCAGGGGGAATTGCGGCAGAGTTTGCGCGTAGTCCGACAAATTGGCAAATCGGAGTTTTGCCAAGATTATATAGTAGAAATAGGTTCGCCGCTGCTGAAAATCAAGACAGTTGCAGATTGGCAAGAAAGTCACGTTTTAGTAAAAGCAGCCTTTGGGTTAAATGTAGAAGCAGATTTTGCAACTTGCGAAATTCCCGCAGGTGCGATCGATCGCACAACCAAGCCGCAAACACCCGCCGAAAAAGCCAAATGGGAAGTGCCGATTTTGCGCTGGACTGATATCAGCAATGACGGTTTTGGAGTGAGTTTACTCAATGATTGCAAATACGGTTGCGACCTTCAACCAAATCAAATTCGCCTGACATTGCTTCGGGGTTCGACTTGGCCGGATGAACAAGCAGATGTAGGAGTTTCCGAATTTACTTGTGCAGTCTATCCCCACAGCGGAAATTGGCAGGAGGCAGGTACTGTTCGACAGGGGTACGAGTTGAATTTACCACTGCTAGTAAAGGTTTTACCCAAGTTAGAGAAAAATGGCCACAAGACTCTGCCCGCAGTTGGCAAGTTTTTGGATTTGTCCGCCGAAAACTTAGTGCTGATGGCATTCAAACAATCGGAAGATGATTCTAATGTCTGGATTTTGCGGTGTTACGAGTGTCACGGTGAAGAGGCGAAGTTGCAATTAAAGAGCCATTTGGGTTTGGCGATTAGTCACCCCGTCGATTTATTAGAACAACCCATAAATTTGCCCCAAAAGTCAGACGATGGGGCAAGTTTCAGAATATCACCGTGGAAAATAGCGAGTTTTGCAGTCAATTTATCATAAATAGTCCTGGACGTATCAACTAATTATGTACGGTAGGCAGCCTGCACCTACCGCTACCAATTCAGAATAATACCCCATCGCAAATTTATCCAACCTTTTGAGACTTGGGGAACTTAGTGCCAACAAAATTTGTCAACCTGCGCCAATTAGCTCTCACAACTTTCTTCTGATCTAAAAGATGCAAAATTACGAAGGCTAAAAACGTGTACGACAGCCAAAAATGCAAACTCCTTCCCACCTCAACCATTGCGGGATTCTTCGGAAACATATCCGGGACAACAATTCCGAAAAATGGCACATTCTTATTTCTGATAGAGTTAGAAAGTAAGAAACCAGCAACCGGAACTAGCCACATAAAAACGTACAAAGTTGCGTGCAGAGCAAAATTTTTGTACCATTCCTTGGTAAACTTTGGCAGGCGTTTTGTATATTTTTTCCACCATACCCGCAGCAGAGTCAAAATTCGCAACGTCAGGAAAGCCATTGTCAGCACCCCTACGGATTTGTGAAAAGCGTAAAGCGGATTTCGGATAAAGAATTCTCTCGGCAATTCAGACATAAACGGACCGGTAATAAACAGCACTAAATAGCAAGCTGCCATCGCCCAGTGTAAAGACATCAGTTGTTTGAACGCAGAATTAAGTCTGGGTTTCGCAGCGGGTTGAGTGATCATTCTTCCTTACCTCCTTAGCGTTTGCTGGACAAAATTAAGTAAAAACTATCGGACTAAAGCCCGTGACCGATTGTGCATTATAAGATATACTTAACTTAAATATTGCAAATATTTATTAAACAGTCAAATTAACTATATTCACGATCGTCATTCCCAACACAAAACATCGTACTGGGGTCGATCGCCCGCCAAGCAGTTTTCAGGTCGAGTATCCCCAAAACCACCGCAAAAGCTGACCCAACAATTGCAACCGCCACCCGGTTCATCCGCAGCCCGGGCAAATATCCCAAACCGAATCCCAAGTAGGTCACTCCCAATACTAAATATTTGAGTGTTATCATATATACTTAAAATCAGGGATAGTCGGTTTTTTCCATTGTCTAGGATGCTCAAAGTACAGACTGGGTAATTGCAGCTAAACCTGCTGGCATTGCAACTAGCGGGAAATATCGCCTGCAGAGGGTCTACCAACTACAAACAAACACAGTGGTTGCATTCGGAAGCGAAAAGAAGGGTGCTGGGCAAGTTGTAATTTTGTTACAACTTGTAACTTTTTTATAACAACAGGTTTAATTTAGTTTCACAAGGAAGTTAAATTCCAGAAAGTAAAATTAATTACAGTCGAGTTAAGATAAAAGTGTTTGCTAAAAAAAGTCATTCAAGCAACCCAGAAACCAACAATTCTTACTTAACCGGCACGGAGGACGAGCTCGCGGCAGCAAAACTTTCGTACAGCCAACAAGTCCCACAGGATTGGTATCGAACTCTCTACGACAATTTTCCTGGCATTTACTTCGTCCTAGATGCTTTGGGAAGAGTTTTTTCGCTCAATCAATTCGGCGAGTCTCGCCTCGCCTACAAATCGCAGGAATTAATTTGTCATTCAGTTTTTAACATATTTTACTGCCAATATCAAGGGAAAATGCAGGCAGAATTTGCCGGATTAGCCCTGTCGGAAAACGGTACGTCAACTCCAAAAGTTGCCTGTTGGGAAGGTTATTTGACTTGCAAAGACGGCAGGATTATCACGGTAAAAGCAACCGCGCGCGCAATGCCTGCGGTAGAGTGGAAAATAGAGAAAAATACTAATGGTCGCTCAATTCCCAATTTCCAAGGGCCGGCTGTACTGTTAGTTTGCGAAGAAATTAAGCCCGCTTGGCAGTCATCCACGCTATCGGCGCCGTCCAAACAGAGAGAAAATTGGTGCCGTCCAACTTTGGCGATCGCAAAATTAGCCCAAATTCAAATTAAAGAACGCAACAATATAGAACAATTCATCCGCGAAGTAACAGAAACTGCTGTCAGTATTGTCAACTGCGATCGAGCTAGTATTTGGCTGTACGGTGAAGACAAAACGCAGCTTCACTGTATCGACCTTTACGAACAAAATACTAAACTCCATTCCGTACAAATAATCATCACAGCCGCCGACTGTCCGGCCTATTTTCAAGCTTTAAAATCCGCAAGTGTGATCGCCACAGTGGCCGCAGAAACTGACCCGAGAACACAAGAACTTGTCGGTATTTATTTGGCAGATCGGGACACGACTTCCCTGTTAAACGTACCGATTGTGCTGGCAGGTCAAATGGCCGGAATAGTCAGCGCTGAACGCCACGGTTCCGACGGCGATTGGACTCAAGAAGAACAGGAATTAACCCAAATATTAGCCGACTTTGTATCCTCAAGTTTGTTAGATAGCGAAAGCTTTAAATTAGAAGCAATGCGACGCGAACAGCAGCAAAGCTTGCTGACCCAATACTACGATCAACTAGAAGAAAGAGTAGACAGACGCACTGCTGAACTTAAAAAAGCCAACCAAAAACTGCAAAAAGAAATAATTAAAAGAAAACAAGCCGAAGCAGAAATCCGTCGGCAGCAACAAGAACAGCAAATTATTTTTGATTCCGTGCCGGCGATGATTTGGTACAAAGATACCGAAAGCCGTCTGCTGCGAATTAATAAAGCCGCCGCTGCCTCGAGAGGTTTGCCCGCAGCTCAATTAGAAGGTAAATCTTTTTATGAAATCTATCCCGACGAAGCAGAGCAATATTATTTAGAAGATTTGGAAGTAATCCATTCCGGTCTTCCCAAACATGGCAAAATCGAACTGCTGCCAACTGTCTCGGGCCAAAAATGCTGGGTGCGGACAGATAAAATACCTTACCGCGACGAAACAGGTCAAGTCGTTGGTGTAATCGTGTTTGCAGTAGATATTACTGATTTAATTAGAGTAGAAAAAAAACTGCGAGAATATCGCAATAGACTTGAAGCAAAAGTCGAAAAGCGCACTGCTATGTACAGGCAAGCCATGACCGCTTTGTACTCGGCAAATACGCAATTACAACAGCTAATTAACAACAGCTATTCCGGCGAAAATGGCAGCAGCAGCTCAGCAGCGCGCTTGCTCGAATGCGAAGATTATTTTGAAGCAGTTGCCGTGGCTGACCGCGACACAATTTTGAGCGTCAGCAGCAAGTTTGCCGAACTGTTCGGTTACGAACCTGCGTCCATGGCGGGAATGAGCTTGCTGGAACTGCTGTCGCCGAAATCATACAAACAGGCGCCGCAAATGATTTCTGCAGCTAGCAATACAGTCTGTGAAACGATTTTTATTAGGCGAGACGGGACTACTTTTCCCGCTGACGTGCGCAGCAAATTTGTATTTTGGGAAGGTCGTTTAGTGCAGGTGAAAGCAGTGCGAGACCTCACGGAACGCAAATTAATCGCAGCAGAATTAGAGCGATCGCGCTCTCTACTACACGCTACCTTGGAAGCAACGGCAGACGGTATTCTCGCCGTTACTACCGCCGGAGAACTGATTAGTTTTAACGAAAAGTTAGTCCAAATGTGGGGAATTTATGAAGAAGTTAGAAACTCAATGGATCGAACGGTGCGGCTGACATTTCTCACCAAGCAAGTTAAAGATCCGAGCGCTTTTTTGCAGAGAGTTAAAGAAATTTATAGCGATGCGGAGTCCGAAGGCTGCGATATTCTAGAATTTAAAGACGGCCGTACTTTTGAGCGCTACACGCAGCCGATTAGAGTCGGACATAATATTATTGGCAGGGTGTGGCGCTTCCGCGATATTACCTCTCGCAAAAAGGTGACGGCAATGTTGGGAGATTCTCAAAGGCGCTTTCGGGCAATTTTTGATTCTTCTTTCCAATTTGTGAGCTTGTTGAAACCGGACGGCACTCTCCTGGAAGCTAACCAAACTTCTCTGGATTTCGCGGGAATTAAGCTGCGGGATGTGGCAAATAGACCGTTTTGGCTGTTGCCGTGGTGGGGAGATTCTGAGGAAGTTCGCCAACAGTTGCAAGATGCGATTTCTCGATCGGCAAAAGGTGAATTTGTCCGCTATGAAGTGGAAGTTCAAGGTGTAAATCGGACGGCAACTGTTGATTTTTCTCTCAAACCGGTCGCGGATGAAACTGGCAAAATAGTATTGCTGCTGCCGGAAGGTAGGGACATTACTCAAAGTAAGCAAGCCCAAGTCGCGCTGCGGCAACAAATAGAACGGGAACGCCTGATTGCACAGATTCAATCGCGCATCCGTTCTTCTTTGGATCTCCAAGATATTCTCAACACTACAGTAGCGGAAGTGCGGGAGTTTTTGGCAACCGATCGCGTGCTGATTTTCCGCTTCCGACCCGACTGGAACGGAGATGTGGTGGTGGAGTCGGTTGGAGAAGGATGGATGCCACTAAAGGAGATGGCAATTGACGATTGCTGTTTTGCCAATACTTACATCGGACAGTATTTAAAGGGCCGCATTCGCGCCATAGAGGATATTCATGCTTCTAATTTGACCGAGTGTCACATTAATTTTTTGGTGGCGTGTCAGGTGAAGGCAAATTTGGTAGTGCCGATTGTCCAGCAGGGAATAGAACACCGCGATGGCAATCCTTCTTGTCAAGTGCCGCAGTTGTGGGGTTTGCTGATTGCCCACCACTGTTCGGCACCCCGCCCGTGGCAGCAGTTTGACGTGGATTTGCTGAGTCAGTTGGGCACTCAAGTGGCGATCGCGATCGAACAATCTTTACTTTACCAGCAGTTAGCTGCTGCTAACCTGCGGTTGGACGGGTTGGCGAATTTGGACAGTCTGACTCAATTAGCTAACCGCCGCCGATTTGACGAGGTGATCAACCGGGAATGGGAGCAGTCGAGCTCTTTGGAACCGCTATCTTTGATTATGTGCGACATTGACTGTTTTAAACTTTACAACGACAATTACGGCCACCAAGCCGGGGATGCTTGTTTGCAGCAAGTGGCGCGGGCGATCGGGGATGCTTGCACGAACGCACCCGCAGAACGCCTCTATTTGGCTGCTAGGTACGGTGGCGAGGAATTTGGGGTAATTTTGCCAAATACGGATATCGTGGCTGCACAGGCTATTGCTGAGGGAATCCGCCAGCGCGTCAAAGCCTTAGCAATTCCCCACATCAAGTCTGTTGTCAGCGATTGTGTGACTCTCAGCTTGGGAGTTGCGGGCCTTTCCAAAAGTCAAAATTCCCCGAAAATGTTGATTGAAGCGGCGGATAAGGCACTTTATCGAGCTAAGTCTGGCGGACGCGATCGAGTGGCGATCGACTACTCACTAAAGTGAAATTATATCGCTAAGTGCGATCGTACTCGCTTGCACCCCTACCAACAGCACCAAACCTTCCCCACTTGCTTTACTAATTAAAGTGCCTTCGGGAATTTGACTGATTGCCAATTCCCCAATACTTGCGCCTTTATATTGTAGCACATCCAGCCCTTTCGTGAAATCAGAAATAACATCAAATCCGGCGTTACTTTCTAACACAAACGTGTCATTTCCTAGACCTCCAACTAGACTATCATTCTCCAAACCTCCGATTAAAATGTCATCGCCCAAACCGCCAATGAGAGAGTCACTACCAGCCCCGCCAAAGATAGTATCATTTCCCTCGCAGCCATCTAGCAAATCGCTACTTTGATTCCCGCTTAAGAAATCATTGCCAGCCCCTCCGCAGAGAGTATCGCTGCCTAAATTACCGTAGAGAAGATCATTGCCTTGGCCGCCGAACACAATATCATTACCTTGGCCGCCAAATGCAGAATCATTACCTTTACCGCCGTGGATAAAATCAGCAGCTTCATTACCAAAAATTAAGTCGTTATCTCCCTTGCCATTTATGGAATCGTTGCCACGATTGCCAAAAATGATATCTTCACCTTCGCCCCCAACAATGATGTCATTATTTTTGCCTCCCAACAGGATATCATCTCCCTTGTTCCCCTCAATAAAATCCTTGCCTTGGTTGCCGTAAAGGATATCGTTGCCTTCACCGCCGTAGAGGTTATCGTCGCCTTTTTCCCCATCGAAAAGGTTCGGATTTGGACTGCCGTAAAAAGCATCATTTCCAGCAGTGCCAAACTGAATTTCACCGCTACCATTGCTGTTGATAATATTGTCAACTTGATTTTGTTGGTGGAAATTGGGCCCAGGAATAGTATCGCAAATGCAATCGCTTTCAGTGGGCGTGGGCGTAGGCGTTCCGGTTGGGGTCGGCGTTCCGCTTGGACTAGGTGTTTCCGTTGGAGTAGGTGTTCCCGTCGGAGTAGGTGTTGCCGTTGGAGTTGGAGTCGGAGTTGGAGTTGGAGTAGGTGTTCCCGTTGGAGTGGGAGTTTCCGTTGGCGTCGGAGTTGGTGTTCCCGTTGGAGTGGGAGTTTCCGTTGGCGTCGGAGTTGGTGTTTGAGTTGGAGTTGGAGTCGGAGTTGGAGTCGGTGTTTCCGTCGGAGTCGGTGTTGGAGTTTCCGTTGGAGTCGGCGTCGGAGTTTCCGTTGGAGTCGGAGTTGGTGTTCCCGCTGGAGTCGGAGTCGGAGTTGGTGTTCCCGTTGGAGTGGGCGTCGGCGTTGGAGTGGGCGTCGGTGTTGGAGTCGGAGTCGGGGTTCCCGTTGGAGTCGGAGTTGGTGTTCCCGTTGGAGTCGGAGTCGGAGTTGGTGTTCCCGTTGGAGTGGGCGTCGGCGTTGGAGTCGGAGTCGGGGTTCCCGTTGGAGTTGGCGTCGGAGTCGGGGTCGGAGCCGGAGTCGGAGCCGGAGTCGTAGTCGGACTTGGCGCGATATCAACGCGGAAGGTTCCTAAAGTCGTAGCATCTACAGGATTCCCAGCAGTATCTTTAACTTGGTTACCTTGCAGATTAATACTGTAAGTTGGATTATTATCTGCAATATTCCAACTTCCCCCAGGCGGAGTAAATGAATAAGTCGCGGTTCGCGTCAAGCCATTAGTATTAGTATCAACACTGACAAAGCTAACAGGAATACCACCGCCTGACCAATTGATTAAAAAGTCAGAACTGTCGAGAGTTGTAACATCGATCGCACTATTATCGTTAAAAGTAACACTAAAACTTTGACTGGTTCCCCCCGCCGCCGTAATATCAGCAATAGTGGTCGGATTTACAGTTGGCGCAATGCCATCAATTACAAGATCCTTATTTTGGCCCAAGGAATTAGCAGCACCCGGATTCGGCAAAGTCAAGACAGCATCAGCATTAGTCAAATTCCTAATACTACCGCCGTTGAGAGATAAGGCAGTTGTGGAGATATAATCTAAGTCGGGACTGCTATTGCCGGCTGTTACTGTGTAATTAAATGTCAGAGTATTGCTGCCGCTGCCGCTGGCATAATTAATGACAGTACCTGCACCGCCTGTGGCTAAGGTAAGCTGCGGCGCGCCTGTAACAGTAACTGGTTGATTGAATGTGACGGTAATGGGAATTGTTGCACCGATCGCGTAGCTTCCATTTGCCTGAGTTGATGTGATATTAGTAATAGTAGGTAAAGGACTAACTGTAATGCTGGCAGTTTCGCTGGCGGTACTAAAAGGACTAGAAACGCCGTTAGTTGTTAAGTCTGTTGTGACATTAGCCGTGCCGCCGTTAGTGCCGGTAATTCTATCCCAAGCATTGAAGGTAATGCCGTTAGTAACTGTTCCGGTGTAGTTGCTATTGGGAACGAAGCGGAGGCGGGTTGTCGCGTCGGCTGCTAACAACAGTGCAGTTGCAGTCGTAGGAACAGTAGTAATATTATTCCAACTTGTGCCATCTGTCGTATACTGCCAACTGCCGTTTGTTGTATCTAAATTTGTGAGGGCGATGCCTCTGGGACGCAGGGAAATG
>NZ_JANMZH010000152.1:0-1136 GCF_031383065.1 Microcoleus sp. OTE_8_concoct_300
AAAAGATAATTAGCAATTGGTATGAAGTACAACGGAATATGTTCACGTTAGTTGTACGTGAGCATATTTTTGCCAACCTTAGCAGTGATATCATTATCTATAATTCATAGATGATGTTTTTTGTCAATGCGTAAGTCCTAGAGACTTTGGTTTCAATCAACGAACCGCACGATCCGGACGTGCTGGTTTCCCCGCATCCGGCTCCCGATGTTCTTAGCTTTCGCTTTTGCTCATGTGGAGATAATCGTGGCAGCTTTCGTGAACCGCTAAGAGGTTGTTATTTTTCCAATTATTATGGTTTTCATCCACATGATGTAGATGTACCTTTTCATCGCCTAGCATTTTTAAACTACATTTCCCACATTTATGGTTTTGCCGTTTTAAAGCTTTAGAGGTTTCGCCGTCATAGAGTTTGCTGTTACGCTCACTCCAGTAAGCTATATCTCCGTCGTAAGGTGATTTCTCCCCTTTGACGTTGACAAATTTGTTTTCGGAGTAAGGAACCGCCGGGAATGCTTTTTCCGTCAATTTCTTGACAGTATAGCAGTTCTGTTTTGCTTCCTTGTTAAATACCTTGAAGGCTCTATTTTCGAGGAACCACAGCGATAACCGTGACCCCTCCAATTTGCAGTAGCGATGGTAATTTCTCCAACCTCTAACTACAGGGGCTAATTTCTCAGCTTTGACCGTAGCACCATAATTCGAGTTGTTGACGATGTGTTTTACCTTCTGACGGAATACTTTGAAATTGTCCACTGATGGAACGCATCTAAATTTTCCGTTGTTTTGCACTTTAAAATGCCAACCAAGGAAGTCAAATCCATCTGTCGTAGCAGTTAGTTTCGTTTTATTTTCACTAACTTTCATCCCACGTTCTGCCAGAAATTCGCTGACTTTATCAAGTATTGCGGCATTGCTGAATTAGGGTATGATACGAGTAAAAATACGCGAGGGGAGTCGAAAATGATTTCCAGCATTTTGATGGGGAATTGGAACATCTCCAAATTTTAGATAATGAATTAGTAATTTAATTGAATACCCTAGCATCTTTTCACACTTAGAATAACAAAGAGTTTTTCTTTTTAACCGAGCCAAGTAATGTCTGAGTCTTGTATTTTCACCTTCAACTCTTGTCA
>NZ_JANMZH010000153.1:0-14934 GCF_031383065.1 Microcoleus sp. OTE_8_concoct_300
CTTGAAATTATCCGCGTTGCATCTGCGGTTTCCCGATCGATCGAAGATTTATGCAATAAGTCTACTATCTTCACCATGCAGTATGCCCGCAGCTACTACCGAAAGCGGAGCAAACTGCACGGCAGCTACTTCCAGCCGGGGTTTGGGATTTTCCGGGCGACGACGAACGTCACTACAAATATTTTTTATATTTCTCCTTTGGAATTGCCATGACTTGCCGACGTTGCAGATGTGCAGATCACTTCTGGTTCGACGAGGTATATCGTGCTTTTTCACTGTGTGCTGTCGTTCTTTTTTAACACCGCTATTTTGGGTAGGAGTGTCAATATTATTGCGGCATTGAGTTAAGATGATTCTGTAGCAGATGCTGCGATTTTTTGTTAATGGGCGATCGATCTTGTTTTAGGGCGATCGCTGCTTAGTGTCGGAATTCCAGAGTTAGACGAAAGAAATTATGGCTAATCACCAAAATTTGCATAAATCAATAAAAAATGTTAGTCTAATAACGAGTGATACAAAAAGTTTCCGCCTATCCACATGATTTGGAGTATGGTGCGGAAACTTTCAGCCTAATAATGGTTGGGCTTTGGCCAACCTAAATTTTCCCTAGTTAAAATTGATAACGTTATACTTGACTTAAACTTTTGCTATGAGCAATGCAGAATCATCAAATATCCAACTTGAACTAAGCTTGTTAAATAATGGGCTAGATTTTATTCTCAAGGGCATAGACGAGCTTTTTGATGATGATTACGTCATGAGAGAGTATTCCAGTGCGGTTGATATTGGCACGAGTAGTTACAAGTATGGTGTTCTGAATCTTTTTTCTGGTTTTTTGCTACTTCTTAAAGAAAGGCTTTATCGTCATATGCCAGAACTAATCTTCCAAGGTAATTTAGAAGATATAAGAAACAAGGTTTCTTCAGGAAAAACTCCTAATACCGTCGCTCTCAAGGAAGCCTTAAAAAAATTAAAAACCGGTCCGGGATTTGTATTTTCCGAACGAGATGAAAAGTTAATTAGAGATGTGCAAGATATGAGAAATAAATTTGAGCATTACACAATCTCGGTTGACAAGTACGAACTGTGGTCGAATCTATCAAAGTTTTTGGAGTTGATTGATAAGTTTCTTGTTGAGGAACTTGACATAAGTATTGAAAACTCACCGGAAGCCTTAGAACTTCAGGAAAAAATACACCAAATAGATTCAGTCTGGGAAAGAACTCAGAGAGAGCGTAAAAGCCAATTTGATTTGGAGATACAGGGTAGGATTGAAGAATTTAATACCTCAAGAGACCGAGTTATGCAAGAGTTAAAAACAGAGTCTTACTCTAGCAATGGGGCAGATAAATTCTTGGGAAATTGCCCAGATTGCTACGAGCAAACGATGATCGTATACTACAAGGATTTTATAGGCATATGTAGTAATCCAGAGTGTGGTAGTGGTAACCCTTTAACAGAATGCTTGAGATGTGAGGCAGAAGTGTTGAATGGTAGGAAAAGATTGCTAAAATTAGCCCAACAATGTATAATTGCAGAGTTATAAATTATTAATAATCAACTGAAATGCTATTTTCTAACTTCCCCAAAATTGTCAAACGGTATCTCGCCCATTTACCCAAAGATGATTATCCAGTTTTAGATAGCTTCACATTTGTCTCCTGCTGGCTAGGGTTTAGTTTTGACCAAAGTCTGGATACTATGCGTTCCCTATTTTCCCGTTTAAACAGTCGAGATATTTCCCTAGATATATCAACTTTTTCTAAGGCTAGTAAGCATAGAGATATTGATATTTTTGTAAAAATCTTTGAAAGATTACAAGCCGATATAAAACGTCAATTAATTAACAAAGATTGTCTCAGGTTATTCCCTTTAGATTCAACGATAGTTACCTTGACAAGTAAATTACTATGGCAACAGGAATACCATCAAGTAAAATTATTCGCGGGAACGGACAATGAACGGGGAATAATTGATGGAGTACACATTCATTTTGGCCAAGGTCATGACAGTGAGCATGGAGATAAAACTATAGCAGCCACACCTCAAAATGGAGTCGCTGTAATGGATAGAGGTTTTTCTAGCTCTGAACGCGTTCAAGCATTAATGAAACAAGAAAATCAATATTTTGTACTACGAATTAAGAATAATTCTACTATCAACATGAACGAGGATGGAACTTATGAAGTGTGGAGTGACAAACGAAAAGTTCAAGTAAGATTAGTGACTTTTTCAGATTTAGAAACACGAACTGAATTTAGGTTTGTCACTAATTTACCTGAATCAGGAGAATTAGCATACACTAATGAAGAAATTGGAGAAATTTATCGCAGACGATGGCAGATTGAATTGCTGTGGAAATTCTTAAAAATGCATTTAAAATTGGCTCGTATAATTACTAAAAATACTAATGGAATCAAGATCCAAATCTATGCCTGTTTGATTTGTTATTTGTTGCTTCAGTTAGTTGAAGTTCCTGATGAAATTGGAAATAAACTCTTAGACAAATTACGATATTTACAGGCTTTTATGTGTGAGAAAATCAGCTATATTCACTGGTTTAAGGAACTTGTTTTCAATTGCTGAAATCAGCATTTTAGAGGATTCGTATGTCTATTTTCAGAATCCTATCAATAAGCGTTCAACACTTCTGGATGTGAGGAACTTACACCTGGTTATCCTTGGCAAGACAAGTTTTGCGATTCTTGTTCAAATTGGATAGATGAGCAATAGAGAAACAGTTTGAGAGTTGTGCGGGAGACAGACAACTTTCTTAACATATCTAAAATCTAATCATTCAAGTTGATTAGACTGCTTTCAACCGAATTATTGCCAACATCATAGATACCTTGTAAAACCTGCTTTTTGCGTAATTCCTCAGGTTTGTTATCAAGTCAAATTCATTTCTAGTATGATTTAACAACAAGTGAAAAAAAGCCAGCAATAAGGATAGAAAAAATTCCCCTAAACCAGAATATAATAATCGTGTCAAGAAGCAAATTATGGTTAACCAGTTTCGCGTCACCAAAGTTCCCAATAATGTTGAATCTGCTATTAATACGCTGGAAACTAAACCTAAAGAATTTGCTCTGTACCTTGACGAGTCTGGAAGTCCCAAACCGAGTCCCGATGACTCCTCTCCCTTTTTTGCAATGGGTGGCGTTTTGATTGAGAGGAGCAACGAAGATATAATTAATAGTCTTCTAGTTGATTTCAAGAATCGCTGGAATATTCCTCAAAACACACCCTTACATGGCAATGAAATCCGCTCTCGAAAAAAACGCTTTGCTTGGCTAGGTAAACTCTCGGATTTAGAGCACGAGCGTTTTATCGGAGACTTGACAAATACTATTATCAGTTGCCCCATCGTTGTTCACGCTTGTGTCGTCTCCCGCCAAGGCTACCTAAAACGTTACTTGGAAATCTACGGCGAAAATACTTGGGAAATGATGAAAAGTGCCTTTTCAATTGTAGTGGAACGTGCAGCCAAATACGCATCACTCAGAAACGGTACACTGATGGTCTATTTTGAAGCAGCAGGTAAAACAGAAGACAGACTACTTAAGCAATACTTTAATGGGTTGCGATCGCAAGGCAATCCTTTCGATCCCAACCGATCTAGTGAATACTCGCCATTATCTAACACGGATTTTTCGAGACTGCTGCGCGGTATAGATAGCAAAACAAAAAATAACCTAGTAATGCAACTAACTGACTTGTGTTTATATCCCGTTGCGCGCAGCCAAGACCAGCCTGATAATCGAGCTTTTTTATATTTGAGGGAACAAAAATTACTTGTAGACTGCGACCTAGAGCCTAGTCAGATACCCCAATTAGGTATTAAATTCTATTGCTTTGATAAATCCTAAAAACAGCAAAACCGCCTATTCAGCGGTTATGATGCGGCAGTCGTAACGACTACCCCTAGGCTTTGCCTAATAAAATTATAACTTTAGAGCATTCAAACGTCAAGACACGGACAATGAATTGAGCTACCCAGGTGATGGGAAGGAATTGTTAATGCTGATTTTCCCACCCAAAGCCGATCGCCCTCCATCCCCCGACACTACAGCAAACGGGCGATCGCACGCCCCCGTTCTGCCAATCTCAAAATTTCCTGACATTTTTCTTGCTAAAACGAAGTCATTACGAGTATGATTTAACAAGAAGCAAAAAAGACCAACGCCATGAGGATCGAAGAAATACCCCTCAACCAGATTCGCCGCCCCCTGCCGCGAGTCAACGACCAAACCAAAGTAGCCGCCCTCATGGAATCCATCCGCGAGGTAGGTTTAAACGAACCCATCGATGTGCTAGAAGTAGATGGTCAGTATTACGGATTTTCCGGCTGCCACCGCTACGAAGCTTGCCAGCGTCTCGGTTTAGAAACTATCCGCTGTAAAGTACGCCGAGCTCCCCGTGCGGTGTTGCAGATGCACCTAGCCTGAGCCTCTCAAGAGAAATTCACCACGCAGGCAAACATTCGATCGCCCAAAGCTTTCTAATATATTCGATCGACAATCACTACTAACAAGCTAAAAACCTATGACAGCCAACAACCACAAACAACATCTTTACCCCACCCGCATCGATATGTCAGCCGCCACCCGATCTCAAGTAGTCGGCCTGCTCAACGCCACGCTAGCAACAACTCTCGACTTAAAAACTCAAGTCAAGCAAGCTCACTGGAACGTTAAAGGCATGGACTTTTACCAGTTGCACTTGCTGTTTGACGAAATGGCAACAGAACTCGAAGAATACATCGATTTGGTTGCCGAACGGGTCACAGCTTTGGGCGGTTTGGCTGTAGGAACAGCCCGCGCAGCCGCCACAGATTCGATCCTGCCAGAATTTCCTTTCGACATTGTAGACGGCAAAGAATACGTGACGGCTTTAGCCGATCGCTACGCGCCCTACGCCCAACACCTGCGAGTCGCCATCGACAAAGCAGCGGAACTCGGCGACGCCGATACAGCGGATCTCTACACCGAAATTTCGCGGGCAATTGACAAGCGTTTGTGGTTCCTAGAAGCGCATTTGCAAGGCTCTGCGATAACTGCAAAAGCCGCCGCGCCGGAAAAAGTAGGCGCCAAATAGCACACTTTCAAAAATTGAACTTGCATCGGCATAAATCGCCAAACTTTTGTGGGGCGGGCCCAACAGCCCGCCCCACAAATGTATTTCCTTAAGGCTCCTGACAGCTTAGGATCGAGAATATGTCCATTTATTAATTTGGATGAATTTTTCGTGGCAGCTAATATTCCAGATTATGCTCCTCAACTGCAACGCCTGATTCAACAGGCGGGGCTTTCGGGCGATCGAGAACTCAGCCAAAAAGCAGGAGTTTCCGAGATCCAGCTAAGCCGCCTGCGTCGCGGCTTAGCTTTGCAAACCCGAGCCGACATCCTGCTCAAGATCAGTCAAGCTTTACAAATTTCCTTAACCGAACTGCTCGCAACCTTGACCCCAGATTATGTAGAGTTAGAAAAGGCACCACCGACAGCCCTAGAACAAGAATATCAGCGCCTGCAAGCTTCGATCGAACAGCAGCGAGAATCTTTGATGGAGGAATTCCAGCTTTCTAGCGTGCAAATTTTAGAATCTTGGATGTTGCAGTGGCCGACTGCTGCGAGCAAAGCTCAGGAAAATCACAACTTGCGGGCTCAGAAACTACTGCCCTTGCTGCGGCCCGTCGAGCAGTTATTGGAGCATTGGGGAGTGGAGTCTATCGCCCCTGTCGGAGCAGAGATTCCCTACAACCCTCAACAACACCAACTCCTGGAAGGAAAAGCCCAGCCCGGAGAACCCGTCAAAGTCCGCTACACTGGCTACAGACAAGGCGACAAACTCCTCTACCGCGCCAAAGTTAGCCGTGTTTGATTAATAGCAGAAGGCATTCGGCAGAACAAAGATTGTCCCTCTCTCAAAATTCACTCCATGCGTTGCGCTGCGACTCTCCTGGGCGTTGCGAGGCGCGACGATCACCATCTCTTACACTCAAAACTCTTTTCCCGCTCGAGCGGCTCTGACACTTTCCCCCTCTGTTATTTGGATCGGAGTCCATCTCGCAGCTATACTAGCCTAGTCTGGCTAGAAATTCTGACATTCCCACCGCAAAATATGAGTCCTGTAGTTAAAATTATTCAGCCCTCTGGCATTTTAGACGGCACCAAGGCAAGTCAATTCCGCCAAGAGATTAGCGACCTAGTGGAAGCGGGAGCCGATGTGGTATTGATAGACTTCCAAGATGTGACATTTATGGATAGTTCTGGTTTGGGCGCTTTAGTCTTGGCGCTCAAAACAGTCCGGGCCGCTGGGAGTCAATTAGTTGTCTGTTCTATCAACGAGCAAATCCGCATCTTATTTGAACTCACCAGCATGGATCGAGTTTTCGAGATATTTGCGACCCGCGATGCTTTTAATAGCAAAATTCTCTCAAGTAACTAAATCTTTTGGCTGCTGCCTTCTTGCTATTTGGTCGCAGATGCGCTGCAAGAAGTCAGCTAGCCAAAGTTTACCTTGAGTAAAGACCAATCATCATCAAAAACTGCTTTAGCGTTCAAGTTTTGAATGTAGTTCAAAACTAGCTCTAACTGGTCGGCACTTGCACCGTTGTAAGCTGCTAACAGGTCGATGAAAGGGTCAAGCCCCCAGATATTGCCGTCAGGTTGGTGGATCTCGTATACCCCGTCGCTAAAGATGTAGAGAGTGCTCAAATCCTCGACATCGCAGCAATTATCGACATAGGGGGCGTCGGGGAACATCCCGACCGGCATTCCGGGGGTTTTTAATCGCTGGATTTTAGCAGTGCTCGCAGGGGACTGGGAAATCAACACCGCCGGTGGATGGCCGGCGCTGGCATAAACGAGCTGGCGAGAAATGCGGTTGTAAACGCCATACCAGATGGTGAAATACTTGTCATTTTGGTAGCTCATCTGGAAGGTGGTATTGAGGGACCGCAAAACGTCGCTGGGTTTGTAATAGTCAATGTTGGGGAGTGTGCGCGATCGCAGCAAATTCAGCACTGCCACAGAAGGCAGCGCCGCCCGCAAACCGTGACCGGCTACGTCTAGCAAGTAAATCGCCAAATAATCGGCATCTAGCCAGTTGTAGTCGAAGCAATCTCCCCCCAACTGCCGGGAAGGAATGAATTTTGCCTCGATGCTGATAGGTTCCGTCATCGGATCAGGCAGCAGCGATTGCACGTACTCGGCCGCCTCGGCTAACTCTGCTTCCAGACTTTGCTTGGCAATTTTTAAATCTCGGCTGAGTTGGTGCAGTCGCAATCCGGCGCGTACTCTCGCCTGTAACTCGTTGAGTTCGATCGGCTTTGAGATAAAATCGTCGGCACCGGCGTCGAGCCCTTTGACTCGATCGGCGATCGAACCCAAAGAAGTCAACAAAAAGAATTGTGTTGTTGACAGCTCGGGATCTGCCTTAACTCGACGGCAGACATCTATGCCGGTCAAGCGCGGCATGATCCAATCGCAAATTATCAAGGCCGGACGCAATTTTTGCGCTTGGGCTACACCGTCTTCGCCATTACTTGCTACTGTCACTTCGTAACCCTGTTTTTTCAGGGTTCTTCTCAGCAGTTCTTGAACAGCCGTATCATCGTCAATAACCAGAATTTGAAACATGGGCACTCAGGTACTACAAGTCTTTCAAGGTCTGGGGGTCAGTGAACAAACCTGACGGTCAACTCGTACCGTTAGAACGCAGGCTTCTTTTTCCCTCGAGGGCAGGGCTTTTTAGAGTGACGTAGAACCACCGCCACTTTCTTCATTACTGTTTCAACGTGCCAGAAAGTACATTGAAAATCAGGATGCTCCCGAAATATAATTAGTTCGCGAGCCAACAAAGAGGACTGCCACGCCTTTCATCATCAAGAGGCGTGGATTCGGGGTAAGTAAGGCGCCAGCGCCTCGTTTAACTCCCCTCTAAATACACGCCTTGGACGAACCGGCTGATAGTTAAAAATATATCCTGTCAGCGCGCTGGTCTGAGATAGAGTATAGTCTATTGACATCGCTTTCGAGGTAATTGCTTTTGACAGCGGGTCGTTGAGTTCAATTTACCTTGAAATTTGATGGAAATTTGGGCGCGATCGAACTTCACTCAGTTTATACTCAGAATATAAATTTTTATATACTTTTATTTTCTACAGGCGCGGGTTGACAGGGAAGTGCTATTTATGGTATCGTAAAAAACCAATTAGTGGATTTGACCTTGAAAAACTAGCAGCAAAAGCTAGTATCCTCAAATTCCAATTCAAATTTTCCTTGTTTTATTTTGTCCGAGACTGATGGAAAACTTCAGTGGCAAGGGCGTCAGCAACCCCGTCACTAGACATGGGGCTTCAGGCGACTAACGTCTTTGCCCTAGCTGACCACACTATCCATTTAGGGCAAGAGTTAAAGACCCACTTCAGGATGCTTGCTAGTCTTGAACACTGGAACCGAACGATTAAACAGGCTTATGGGTTAAACCAGTGTCGTTTGGATAGTTACCGGTCCTAAACAAAGTCGAAGCAAACTTTACCCGCAAGGAGTAAGCAGCAATGCAAAACTACGTATTTGTGATCGATCAAAATAAACAGTCTCTTAATCCAATACCCCCAGCACGAGCAAGGGAATTGCTGACCAAACAAAAAGCTGCTGTGTTCAGAATGTACCCCTTTACCATCATTTTGAAACACGTGGTGGGCAACCCATCTCCTAAACCATTAATTATCAAGCTTGACCCCGGCAGCAAATTGACGGGCCTTGCAATTTTGGATGGAGAAAACGTCATCTGGGCAGCCCAGTGGGAACATAGAGAATGGCCAATCAAAAATGCTCTTGAATCTAGACGATTATTGCGCCGGACTCATCCTAATCCTAAGACTCGGTATCGTCAATCCCGTTTTGATAACCGTAAACGTCCTACTGGATGGCTACCTCCATCGTTAATACATCGTGTCCTCACGATTGAGACTTGGGTAAAACGGCTTTGCCGTTATGCACCTATTACTCAGATAGCGATGGAATGGGTCAAGTTCGATACTCAAAAACTCCAAAACCCAGAGGTTAACGGTGTAGAGTACCAACAAGGTGAACTCGCGGGTTACGAAGTCAGGGAGTATTTGGTGGAAAAGTGGGGGCGTAAATGTTCTTACGGCGACTCTGAAGGCTTACCACTCCAAGTTGAACATATTCACCCAAGGTCTAAGGGTGCTAGCAAGCGAGTCAGCAACTTAACTCTTAGTTGTGAACGGTGTAACATCAAGAAAAGGACTAAGCCGGTTAAAGAGTTTCTCACAAAAGACCCTGCAAGATTAGAGAAGATTCTTCAGCAAGCTAAACAACAGCTAAAAGACGCTGGCGCAGTTAATTCCACCGGTTACGCGGTGTTTCGGACTTGGAAAAATATCCTACCCATAACTACAGGGACGGGAGGACAAACCCAATATAACCCGACAAGGGTTAAGCTACCCCAACAACACTGGATTGATGCCGCTTGTGTTGGAGAAATAGAAACCATTAAGCTAGTAACCCAGCAACTATTACGCATTAAGGCTACTGGAGGGGGAAGCCGTCAAATGTGCGGTACAGACCGATATCGATTCCCTAGTCGTCACCGCGAACACAACCAGATTCACTTGGGTTTCAGAACCGACGATATCGCCAGTTCTGTTGTTACGAATGGCAAGAAAGTAGGTGAATACGTTGGCGTGTACTGCGTCGTAAAACAGGCCGTTTTGATCTTGCCACGCGACTCGGCAGGGTATCCGGCATTAGCCACAGATTTTGTACGCCAATTCATCAAAAGGATGGTTACTCCTATGCGTTTTAGGAGATATCGACGGCGGTTAAAACCGCTCGCGCCGGAATTCCTCCCTCATATAAAGAGAGAGGGCATCCAGACTTCCCGGAGGTTCTGGTGATTGAATTAAAAAATTCCGAAAAGTTGCCAATGCTCAAAAAAGCGGATCTTCAAGTCAATACAGGTCTGAGTGGATTAAGCTGGGTTTTGTCGTGGTTTTCACAATTGTATGACTCGCGAATTCCTACAAGTGTGTGGATACGGTGTCAGTTGGTTTTGGCTGAGAGCTTTACGAATGCGGTTCGTCACGCCCACAAGGGCAAACCGTCGGATTGGCCGGTGGAAATTGAGGTCGCGGTGTTCGCGGAATCTTTAGAGATGAGAATTTGGGATTGGGGCGAACCCTTTGATTTAGAGCAAAAAATCAAAGATATGTCGGAACAAGACGATATTGACTCTCCAGGGGGGCGGGGCCTAAAATTGATCAAAGACATCGGAGACAGTATTAGTTACGAGAGAACGGCTGATGGACGGAACTGTTTGTTGATCGTCAAAAATTATTCTCCCTGTCTCAACGATCTAAAATAACACTAATATTTTTAGCGGGTAAGGGTTGAGGGTAGCTCCTCAACCCTTCCCTAAGAAGCCTGCGTGACTGTTAAGCTGCGTAGCAGTTTATTATATTTAGATTTGACTGCTTCCCTAAATACTGGCAATTCCCATAGCATCGGTATTTCCCCATTAACTTGTTGCCAAAGTGTGGTATAGATTCCTTTTTGTTGAATCAAATCTGTATGGCTAACCTGATACCACAACACTTGCACCATCCCATAAGTTTGGTAATAAAAAGTGTTCAACAAAAACGGAAAATGCCTTGCCATCCATCGCTCCATTTAGTGGCTTTAATCCTACTACTTTATTTAAGCTAATTGCTCCGATAACTGTTACTTTTGCACCCGATAAAATGGTTTTAAATCCTAGAGTATTTTACCAGAATGCGAAGTGCATGAGCCAGTTTCAACCCCAATAAAACGCCCATTTTATAGAAAAAAATGAGGTTGTCCGGGTAGATTTTTTTCACCGGCTCTCCATAAGGAACACCTCAAAATTTGCACTTGTTCGGTGGCAGACTGACTGCGACCTATTGTCTTTTTTTTCGCTCCGATGCAAGTTTTTTTACCTGGAGCGACACATCATACCCTTAGCTGATAGACTGCTTGTGGCTAAGAAAAACCATATTCACAATATTTTGACTCATGTACTATCAGGATATTTTTCCACCATCTCGGTCAATTGAGTTGTGCGCGAATGTAATACACTTTTAAGGCTAACAAGAAAGTTTTTTTTTGTTGAACATGACCAGTCATTTGTTTTTGTTTCAAGAGTTTCTGGACAAAGGCTTGACTCATATCAAATCGGGCAGCTACTTTCAAAATAGATGTATCACCTTGTTGATATGCTTTAACTCTTTTTTCACTCGTCTCGATCGAATAACGTTTCCTTTTTTGCGCTTATCTACTGAATATAGTGGGCCCCATATAAATGGAATATGCTGTATTGGGACAAGTCAGGTAAATGTTCGACCCAGCAAATCCGCAATCTGCTGATCGATATTGGTCTGGTGAAAACGCCGACTAGCCATATAGTAGGCCGATTGGGCGATCGCGATCGTATACTCAGGTTGGTTATGACAGGTATTAATAACTTCTGCGAGTTGGTCTGGCTTGCCGGGAGGAACCAAAAAGCCATTGATGCCCGGTTCTATTAATTCCATAGCACCTCCCGATTGAGCCGCAACTATAGGTCTACCACACAGCATAGCCTCGACAATAACTCTGCCAAAAGGTTCGGGTGCGGTTGAGGTATGTGCAACTAAATCACAAATTGCCATTAACTGCGGAATATCTGAACGAAATCCTAAAAACTTAACTCGATTTTCAAGTCCTAATTCTGCTACTTGTTTGTGTAATTGCTGGACATAATCCTGCTCACCAAAGAGCGCATCACCCACTAAAATAGCTGTAACATTTTTGGGACAGTAGGTAAGTGCTTCAATTAAAATATGTTGACCTTTCCAAGGTGACAATCGGCTGAAATGACCTACGATAAATTGCCCCTCAAGTTCTAGCTGTGTCTTGAGTTGGCTAATTTTAGAGCGATCGCTCTGATAGACTTTAGGCTCAAAGCCATTGTAGACGACATCGATTATGTCCGAGCGTCCTCCTGCTTCTAGGAAAGCAGCCTGACTTGCTTTGGAGTTAGCAATAACCAATGATGCAAAGCGATTAGCCAAAGTTACAGCTACTTTTAAGTTGGTTGGGCTGAAATGGTCTGTAGATAAAATGTCATGCAAATGATACACGATAGGGCGACGACTCAAAAAGCTAGCTAATGCACCCACCACTAAAGCTTTTTGCGTGTTGGCGTAGACCAAATCGTATTGACGAGCTTTTTGAACAACTTTAGCAATCAAAGGCACTAGCGCGGTTACACTACTTAAACTCTGGGTCAAGCTGCTTTCTTTACGAACTTTTATTGCTTCAGTGGCTAACACCTCAACGGGAATTTGCTGTTGCTCTAGTAATTGCCTAAAAGAACCATCTACAAATAAGCCAACTAGACAGCTATCTCGATAGGGTTTGGCAATATCTATTAGGCAAAGTTCTGCGCCACCAGGCTTACCGCTCTGGTCGAGAAATAGTATTTTCATCCGTTTTTTTACCTAAAAACTTTTCCATCTATTCTACAGGACTTACGCAATTTTTTAAGGTGGAAACTATCTGTAGTGGTAAGGTGCGGTGTGCAAACAACTCTACAAGTACAGTCCTGGGCGTAAGTGTCACAATTAGTAAGGTACTCTACTCTCACCAAGCCCTACATAATCCATTCATAATGAAAATCTGGCGCACCCTATAAGTCGATGCTCCTGTGCCAGTTGCGTAAATCCTAAAGTAGAGTCTGTGCGTAATCCCTATGTTTGTCAAACTGAGGTGAAACCTCGCTCTTGCGTAGGCTGTATCCTCGCAAAACCCTTAAATTTCCTGATAAGGACAAGCATAGGGATAAGTCCTCTTCTAATTGTTTTGAGCCTCAGGCTAACAACACTTTTCTAACTTTTTGCGCGATTGTTTGCCAATCAAAATTATTAGCAGCATATTCCTGACACGCTTCTCTAGAAGGCATGGGTACTTTTCCAATTAGCAGTTGTTCCAATCGCTCCGCAATAGCTGTTGCCTCACAAGAAGGAGTAATCAAATTTGGTGAAAACGGCTCTAAAATTTCTGGCATTCCACCCACAGGAGTACATAACGCTGGAGTCCCACAGGCGAGGGATTCTAGCACGGATAATCCAAACCCTTCTAAAGATTGGCTCGGCATCACACTTAGGTCGGCGGCTTGGTAAGCTATAGGTAGTTGGTCATCTGGCAAAAAGCCGAGAAATTTAACGTTGTCATTGAGTCCCAAATCTGTTGCTTGCTGCTCAAGAATCGCTTGTAGTGGCCCTTTTCCAGCGATCGCCAACCAGATATCAGGAATTTGAGGTTTAATCATCGCTATAGCGATTAACAGCTTATCGAGTCCAACTCGATGCACTAAGCGACGCGCTGTAAAGAGAATCCGGCGATTTTCAGGCCAGTCGATCTGCGTGCGGGCTTCAGGGCGCGATCGGTTAATTTGAAATCGCGAAAGATCGACACCGCCGGGAATTACGTGAATTTTGCTCCAAGGAACTTGATATTCTTCATGTAAAATCCCACCAAATGCTTTGCTCAGGACGATAAATCGATCGCAACGACGATAGACTATTTCTTCGATCCAGTGCTTCAAAAAAACGCTCAGTTTACCAGAACCCTCTTGCTTACTTTCCAAAGCCCAAGGCCCGTGAAAGGAAAAGGTAACAGGAACCTCCCTAGGTAAAACCTGCAAAAGAGGAAAACTATAGAGTGCAAAATGCAGATTAATTGCATCAGGTTTGGCAGATTTTCGGTGCAAAAAATTGGAGCGAATTAGCCAAAGCCGTTTCCATAGTTGATGTTCTGGTTCAGCTAAATTAGTGAGTTTTACGAGAGAGTTAGGCTGAGTTTCTGGTAGACCAACTCCACACAATTCAACTCGATCTTGACTGGCTGCTAGCTGATGTGTTAGCTCATACATATATCGATCCAGACCTCCCGGTGTTTTCGGAAACCATCCGATCCCGACGCAAAGAATGTTTGCTACTGTAGCAGGGTTACTTCTGTAGTTTTCCACTTGGTTGTTTGCAAATATACAGTGAACTACCTGCACTATACTCGAAACGAGTATAGTGCAGGCTTCTAACATCACGGGGGAATTCCCCAACTTAGACTTTCGTCCCTCCGGTTTGCCACCTTTGATCCCGGCGCTATAGTCCGCTTCGGACTTAGGGGGGTTCAAAGGCGAATCAGTTAAATTTACAATAACTGAGACATCGTGACTATAGCTATATTGATCGGTGAGATTATGAAGAATCGATTCCTGTTGCTAGTAAACAAATTATGGCAAAAACAGCAGTTATTCATCCCAAAAATGAATCACTTCCTCAATCCTTTGAAGCCGATCAATAACGATCGCCAACATTGCAGGATGAGTTTCCGATCTCCTGCGATCGCAGGAGTCAGAATCTCTACTGTAACTGTACTGTCTATAACTTCACTGTCTGTAACTTTAAACCCTTTACGGAGTTGGTCAAGCGATCGCCCCAAACAAATAGCTGTAGATAATCAAAGTAACTTATGGATTCTGCAAGGGAAAGACGCTAGTAAGCCTCCGAAGATTCTGCCCTATTCCAAGACAGGAACTTTATTGTCCAAGCAAATTACCGAGGTTGTAGACCCTACAGCCCTAGCCATTGACAATCAAGACAGACTGTTGGTTGCAGACAATAGCCCCCGTCAACAAGTGCTGATTTACGATATCTCAGGAACCCCTAAGTTACAGCACTTCCGGGTGTTATGAGGTACAATAAGAATCAGGGCTATTTCATTCTTGAGAGAAGGGTGATAAGCTGAAGCTATATTCCTTCAAATTGTTTTGAGTAATGACCCAACTTGCAATTGTTGAAGCCTTCTCTGACTTGATTGATACTCGTTGCGGCACAGGATCGCGCCA
>NZ_JANMZH010000170.1:0-13955 GCF_031383065.1 Microcoleus sp. OTE_8_concoct_300
TGCTATTTCTGTCAGGATATCTTGAACATCTTCTCGACTGGATTTGACGAGAATTCCGTGTTTGATTGCGAGTTGAATGCGGACTCGATCGAGAGATACTGGTTTACCGTCAATTTCGATTCGCTTGCTGAGTTTATTCAAGCGAAGCCGTTTTCCAAATTTTCTAATGATTTTTCGGTAATCCTGAATCATTCTGTCATCTGAATTTAAAATATTAAATTCAGATACTTCTGATTCGGAGGTAGCTAAGTTAGCCAAGTCAGATTCAGCCTCTGCCTCCAATAATGAAACTAAATGATCAGGTTGCAAAGACTTAATGAATCGCCAGTATTCACCTTTAATGCAGCTTTCAATCCCATCACTAAAATATTTTGAGATGCTGGCGATCGGGTTCGACTTAACTGCGGAATTCCAAATTTGCTCCCACTCTTGTTCATCCCAGCCACCGCCGGGAGAACAGCGCCGACAAGCATCAAGAAACAGAGTGTAGGCATCCTCATTGGTTATCTGTCCCAATCGGCTGAACTCGGATTGAACTCCGATCAAGTCCCGTGCCAGTGTTGCCATTGAGGTATTGCGGAGAGTCGCTACCCCATTCAAAAATTCCTTATTAGGTTTCCCAAGAGCGCACTGTAGGGAAATTGGCATCGGCACCGGAACAGTAAGCTCTTTATACCGTTGAGATATTTGCTCCGGTCTTATTAGTGTTGCAGTTGCCGTGGCAGAACCATTGCTACTACTGATGGCGGATGCAGGTGCGGGTGTGGGCGTGGATGCGGATGCGTAGCACGGGCGAGGCGCTTCGCGCATCGTAGCAGCTTGGCGCTGTTGCAGTTCGAGTTGTTGCTGAGCGAGTAACTTTTGGCGTTGTTCGAGCTCTCTTTGTTTCCGAGCCAGGAACTCTTGATAGAGAATGAGGAGCCGATCGCGCAAATCACTGTAGCTGTAGCGAGTGCCTGACTCTTCAACAATTTCGGTTTTTCTGGGTTGGCGATCGGGCTTAACGTGCCACGCACCCGCCAGTCGAAAAACACGACTGGGATTTTTATTGCTCTCGTCTGCTTCCATGACTTGAATCAGAAGCACTTGCAGTTCCCGCCATTGTTCCGGTGCGATCGGCTCATCAAAAAGCCAGTAGGGCTGCATGGACTTATCACCGCTAAAAATGGTGAAGGTCGGTTGAACAAAACCTACTTCCTGCCATTTTTCAAATTGTTTAGCTAGCGGGATGTCGTCCCATTCACAAAAAATGGCACAACATTGTGTAATGTCAGCATCGCTGTGTCCATCTTTCCCTGAAGCTGTCTCTGCACCTGCGCCATTGACTACAACATAAACACCGCGGTTATCGGCTTGATATTGTTCAATTTGTTGCCAGTTGAGGCCAGAGAGTTTCCGACCTTTATCTTTTTTCTTGCGTTCGTCAGAATGGTGATAGAAAAACCTTAACAAAGCTTGCCCTGGTTGATAACCCAACAAAGTTAGGTGTTTCTGTGCCAGTTCACGATCGATTTTCATTTTTTGTAACTCCAGAATTTGAATTTTTTGTAACTAAAGCTTGCAATTGATTACGCAAACGATAGATTTCCTGATTGACCAATGATCGTTGTTCCTCCAAATCATTAATTTTTTCTATGAGTCGTGTAATTTTTTGGGTTTCAATTGCCTTAACTTCGTTAGCCGCGAAAGTACCTTAAGCTGGATCTGACCAATAGCACTCAGCACACAAACCGTTAGTCAATAAACCGAAACGTCTTTTCCCGTCTTTGTGATAATTCGATCGGCACCATCCGTTTTGAGTCATTTAAGCTTTTCCTGAGTTTTATTTTCATCCGCTTGCATAATCAAGCTTTTGAAGCAAAGGAGTCCATTGCTCTGAAAAGATTCTGGGGTTTTCAAGCGTGGTTTTTCGTTCAGGAGTGCGATTTGGTTGTTTTCACTGCCAGAATAGTGATGCAACAGGATTGGGGCTGCAATTCCATCCTGTTACTGAACTTTATTAGGAGCGAACACTCATGTACGCTATGATAGTATAGAACATGAGTGTGCGTTAATGCACATGGCAAAAAAATTAGATGACCAAAGTCTTATGTACCTGTACAAACGTTTGGGCTATAGCCAAAAACAATTTGCCGAGATTCTGACTCGGCGGTTTGCTGAAATAGGAAGTGGGCGCAAAGTTACTCCAAAAAGCCTGAGAGAGTGGAATAACGGGGCGTTTGAGCCTCGCCTTACACCCCGTGAAACCCTGGAAATGTGTCTGCTCTTGCAGTGCAATCTCTACGATCTGGCTCAAGCCACTGGCAAAAAAAGAGTTGTCCAGCTCGAAAAAAAAGCCTGTTGAAAAATAAGTAACAAAAACATAGAAACACTGCTGTGCGTTTTTTGGTGTTTTTGTGTTATCTTGATTCTAGAGCCGAAGAACTTCTCAACTCGGAAATATAGAGTTAGGAAGTGCAGAACCTTATTGTCAAAAATGGAGATATTAAGGTGAAATAACGGCGAAAGAATAAGGAATAATGGTGAAAATAATGGCAAAATTACCGACAACGTTTCAAACACTTGATTTGACAGGATTTGAGTTCGATCGCCGTCAGCAATACACAGGAATCAGTCGAGAAATGATTGATTTTACGTGTGCTGTACTCAATAAAAATCGTATAGGCATTGTGGTTCGGAGTGTGGGTGCAGCACTCAAGGAAATTTACGGAATCGGAGGGAGCACCGATATTATCTGCAAATTGCTGAAAGAATGGCGTACAGATAATCTGTCGCTGATGAAGCAAGGAAAATCAGAGAAGGATTTAGCAACAGCACTGTTGGAAGCAGCGGACGATGGTTTGCTGGAGGACTCCGAAATACCTGAAGATATTCTCAAGGTTGCTCATCAAATGGCGATCGCGTTCTACAGACTGGCTTATCAAAAAGCTGATACGAGTGTGAGTGGCGATCGGATGAAACAGTTAGCTGCTGAAAATGAGTTGATGCGCCAACAACTCAAAGATTTTCCTCAGAATAAAATGGAGTTGGAGTTTTTCAAATCAGAATACGAACGCCAACGCAACGAACTCCGGCAAGCTTACATGGATCTCAATAAACAAAAGTTGGCAGATTCTGAAGAATTTCGTCAACAGTTGGATTTACTTGTTGCCGAAAACAACGAACTCAAAGCTAAACTCTCAGTTGCTGAAAAACGATTGCTCGAAGTTGCAGAATTTGAAACGGCTTCTCGCGATCGACTTAACGAAATGTCTAAACTTAATGGACAAATCGAAGCACGGGAACGAGAAGTGTCCAGTCTCCATTCTCAAATCCAAGCTCTGCAATCACAAGTTGGTGAGAAACAAGTCCTAGAATCTCAAATAGAACAGCTAAGAGCTCAACTTAAAGAAGCTTCGACAACAATCACTAACCTGCAAACTCAACAGAAAATCAGTGGGGCTTTAGAAGTCGATCGAGAATTTGATGATAGTGATGATGGTATCGTTACAGACGCACAGCTTATGGTCGAAAACGAGACTTTGCATGGTGATTTGTCTGATGCTCTCAAAGAAATTGAAGAATTGAAAAGCATGATAGCTCATTTATCACCTGTTATCACTTCTGACAACACTTCGGATAACGTTTCTGACAACACTTCTGATAATGTTTCTGATAACGTTTCTGAAAAAACTCCCAGTAAAAGCAAGAAACAAAAACTTGCTCTTGTTCACTAGAAACAGAAACAGAAACAAAAACTCAGTAACAGCTCTCAACAACTGTTACTGAGAAAAAAGAGAGAAAGTTTGGGTTTCGGGGTTTGAGTTTTGAGTATTGAGTGAGGACTTAAACTCAATACTCATAATCACTCTCGTATCAACCAGTAATCGTCAACCAGTAATAGGGTAATTGGCAATCGGTACTTGGTAATCGGTAGTAAGTAGATAGACGGGATTAAACCGAATAATGTAACCGTATGTAAATAGGCTTAAGTTAGCCAGTAGAAAGCATTTGGACACTTTACATCGTTTACATAGTTGCGTTTTAAAGCGCCGACTTACTTAATCAGGGGATAGAAACATGATAGACTTAAAAAAAGAAATTCAGCTAATGTTGATGGCACGATTTCCTTTGTTGTGGGTAGTAAGCCCAGAAGAGGAAACCGCCGAAGAAATTTTGTGTGATATAGCAAAAGCTAAGGAAGGGCAAATCTACTTCTGGGATTTTGCCCGTGGTTGGACGGATTCGGGTACATCCAAGGGAAATCCGATGCAAGCCTTGGAGCGGATTAGCAAAGCGCCGACAATGGAACAAGTCACTGTCTTTGTCATGAAAGACATCGCGACTCTGATTGCACCGGGTGCGAATGGGCAGATAGCAAGTAACCAACTAGCGATCGTCCGGGAACTGAAAAATCTGGCAAAACAAATAGCCCGTGACCGTCGCTGCCTCGTCATCCTCTCTGACCAACTGAGAATTCCACAAGAACTGCGCGAAGAAATTACGGTAGTGGATATCTCGCTGCCGACCATCGATGAAATATCAAAGCTAATCGATCGACTGGTTGGCAAGGAAATTAAACTCAACGCAGAACAACGGCAACAGCTAACAAAGGCTTGCCAGGGGCTGACTCGGTGCCGAATCTCTCGCGTCCTTGCCAAGTGCTTAGTTCTTGGAAAAGTTGATATTCGGGCCCTCGCTGCGGTCATCGAGGAAAAGCGCCAAACCATCCGAGAGACAGGCATCCTCGAATTTATCCCGGTTCAATCAGGTCTGGAGTCGATCGGCGGACTCGAAAATCTCAAGCAATGGGTAACAGTTCGATCGCACTCTTTCAGTGACCAAGCCCGTGAATATGGTTTGCCCAATCCCAAGGGGGTACTGCTCGCCGGCATTCAGGGAACGGGTAAGTCGCTCCTAGCCAAGACGATCGCGGTTGAATGGAAACTCCCGCTGCTGCGCCTCGATGTCGGTCGAGTCTTTGGCCGCATGGTCGGCGAAAGCGAGAGCCGGATCAGACACGTCATTAAGTTAGCCGAGGCGATCGCACCATGCGTTTTATTCCTTGACGAAATTGATAAGGCCTTCGCCAACATCACCTCTGGCATGGATGGTGACTCAGGAACTTCCCCGCGGGTATTCGGCGCGCTGCTGACCTGGATGCAAGGTGCGATTCGTTGTAGCGTGAATCACGGTACTCAACCCGTACATAACGCTGCCAACCAAATCTAGAAATAGATTTGGTTGAACTCTCGGTCTGATGCGAGTGAAAGTCTCGCCTACCAGACTCAGGTATGACTCCCTATCTGCCCACGCCGACTAGACTCGATTTCTAGAGAGCGAAGCTGGGAACAGGGCGCAATCAGACATCCGTTGTGGGGTGACACTGGCGCTAATGGGGGGTTTCTACGGTGAAACAGAGCCTAGAAAAGCGACCTACCAGGAAGCGGGACACAATGCAAAAACCCGACTTAATTGGAGACAATCCCGCCGCATATCCTGCATATAGCGGCAAGAGTCTAGGGGTTCCAATGGTCGAATTGGCTACACCTAAGGAAACGAACAATCTAACCGAGGGAACGAATAAAAACGGTTCAAGGGTCAAGGGAATGTCAAAACCTAAGTAGGACAGACGAGAGTCGGAATCCCCTTGAATCGGGTAGGACAGACCGTAATTGGTCTGAGGTGTTCAGAATACACAAGTTGGAGCAGAGCATGATTAGACACAGCAGTAATGCTAGTGAATCTTGGAAGACCCTCCCCTGGAAGAAATTCCAGAAGAACTTATTCCGCCTACAAAAACGAGTGTACAAAGCGATTCAAGTTGGCGACAAGCGCAAAGCTATGTCCCTTCAGAGGTTGATTCTCAAGTCAACCGCCGCCAGGATGCTGGCAATACGCCAGGTAACGCAGCTAAATGCTGGGAAAAGAACGGCAGGTATAGACGGTAAAGCCTCACTCAACCATGAGGAAAGGCTGAATCTGAGCAATGAACTTAGAGCCAAAAGTAGCAACTGGAAACACCAGAAACTACGGGAAATACCCATACCAAAGAAGGACGGGACAACTCGCCTCCTAAAAGTGCCTACCATTGGGGATAGAGCTTGGCAATGTCTCGTCAAGCTTGCCTTAGAACCAGCACATGAGGCAATTTTCCACGCCAGGAGTTACGGGTTCAGAACAGGTAGGGCGACACATGACGCTCAGAAAATCTTGTTCAATAACCTACGATCCGCCTGCAACGGAATAGAAAAACGAGTCATTGAACTCGATATCGAAAAATGCTTCGATAGGATTGCTCACAAATCCATAATGGAACGACTCATTGCTCCAAAGGGTATAAAACTCGGAATATACCGATGCCTTAAAGCAGGAGTCAACCCAGAATTCCCTGAACAGGGAACCCCGCAAGGGGGGGTGGTGAGTCCCCTACTAGCTAACATTGCACTCAATGGCATAGAGGACATCCACCAGTCTGTGCGATACGCAGATGATATGGTGTTCATTCTCAAGCCCAAAGACGATGCAGTGGCAATACTTGAGCAAATAAGCCAGTTTCTAGCAGAAAGGGGGATGAAGATTAATGAAAAGAAAACCAAGCTAACCGCTACGACAGATGGGTTTGATTTTCTTGGCTGGCACTTCAAAGTGCAAAGTAACGGAAAGTTCAGATGCGTTCCTTCAGTGGATAATTTCAAAGCTTTTCGTCAGAAAGTAAAACACATCGTCAACAACTCGAATTATGGTGCTACCACAAAGGCTGAGAAATTAGCCCCTGTAGTTAGAGGCTGGAGGAATTACCACCGCTTTTGCAAGATGGACGGGTCAAGAAACTCGCTATATCACATCCAAGCAAGGGCTTACAGGGTATTCAATAAGGAATCAAATCAGAATCGCCATACCAGCAAGAAATTGCTGGATAAAGCGTTCCCAACGGTTCCACACTCCGAAAACAAACATATCAATGTCAAAGGGGAGAAATCACCCCACGACGGAGATATTGCTTACTGGAGCGAACGTAACAGCAAGCTCTATGATAGCGAAACCTCTAAAGCTCTCAAAAAGCAAAACCATTCATGTGGTCATTGCGGCTTAAAAATGCTTAGTGACGAGAAGGTACACCTCCATCATGTCGATGGAAACCATAAAAATTGGCAGAAAGATAACCTTCTAGCTATCCACGAAAGCTGCCACGATTACATCCACATGAGCAAAAGCGAAAGCTAAGAACATCGGGAGCCGGATGCACCGAAAGGCGCACGTCCGGATCTAACTGAGAGGAGCGGGAGATAATACTCCCCTTCGACTCAAACAAAAGACCGCGCCGGTATTCGTAGTGATGACTGCGAACCGCGCCGAAGTTTTGCCGGCCGAGCTAATTCGGAAAGGTCGGATTGATGAAATTTTCTGGGTTGACCTGCCCAACCACTCAGAGCGGGAAGCAATTTTCCGAGTTCACCTCACCCGCATCCGTCCTAATCGAGTTAAGTCGGGAGACTTCGATTGCGGAATGCTGGCAAGTCAGTCACCGTCTCTCTCCGGTGCGGAGATTGAGCAAGTTATCTACGACGCAATGCAATCTGGTTTCAGCGCCGGACGCGAATTCACAGAGCGAGATTTGACCATAGCGATTACTGGGTGCGTCCCGTTAGCGCGGATCGCTCAAGGTCAAATTGACGACCTTAAAACTTGGGCAATTCGATCGGGCGCTAAATCCGCTAGTATCGCCGATCGGACTGAAACACATTCCACTTCCTATTCTCATCTTTCTCCTCTTGAGGTTGACGAAAATTAATCATTATCAGAAAGCGAAGTACAACTGCTTCGCTTTTTGCTTCTGATTTGTGAAACAAGTCATTTAATAGTTAAGGAATTGGTCACATAAATTAAGGCACGATATGCAACCACATTTTGTTCATCCTTTGTCAAGCTTGGAAACTATCGAGACTGATAAAGGCAAAAAAGAAGTAATGAATAGTTGGGCATTTGCCTCAATGATTTGGTCAAGCGCCGTGGCTGGTCAAACAAATGCTTTAGCAATAGTCAACGAACTATTTACTAACAAAGATTAAATTCCCACTTTTCTCGAAGCTTCTAAAGCTGGAAACCAAGCAGCAATAGCGGGTGCGATGCGCTACGCGCCCGCAAGCTACGCAATTATTGCATTTGCCATTGATGACAAATTAGCCGAAGCATTTGAACTAAATAAAGGTTCAGAACATTGAAAAGATGAGGTAATGCTTCGCTGTAAGGAAATGATGTTTTTAATTTAGCAATCAGATTATGGCAAAGGCAATGATGGATGCTGAAACACTCTTGCAGAATTTGCAACATTTTTGTGGAAGTGAGCAATATTACAGACATTTTCTTGGGCTTTGTTACACCGAGGGAGTTAAATATTTGGCTGAGAATGCTCAATGCTTTTGGTTGCTTGATGCGTAGCTTGCGGGCGCGTAGCGCATCGGCTCTCATCAGCCCAGAGTTACGAGAAAACACAGCTTAACCGAGTTTCAACTTTGGTTCCTTCATGTCGGAAATGCACATGAGTTTATTAAGCCCAGACGAGGTAATGCTGCGGTATTGACTTGTTGGGAAGATTTGCCAACCCCAGAAACCCAACCTGCGATTATTCAACAGATACCAATTACCGATTTTCCCTTGCCTGAAATCAAGCTTTATGTACAAGAGAAAATCCTTCTGTTGCCACAGGAAAATTAAGCCTTAAGAATCTATCCAGTTCTCCAACACAGGAAACTGGACAGAGACACTCAATCACCCCACTTACATAGGAGCAAATCAAATGACTGACAGCCAAAAAATCCCTGAAATCACACTCCAATAAAAGCAAAAACAATTGGAAGCATTGCAGGCAGAGGTTGACATAATTTTTGCTGAAGCAATCATTAATCAGGTCAAAAAAGCCGATTTTGCTATTGAGACTTGGGTAAATGCAGTGCAACAAAAAGCGCCTTATGTAGCGATCGCCAGTCGCATGATTCACCAAAGCACAAATTTTCAGGGAGACGAAATGTTGCAATTCCTGCGATTTCTAGCTAAGGGAACTCTTGAAAAAAATGAGTCGATCGCAGAGTGGGCAGTCAATTTAATAAATGATGGTTTAGTTATCAGCAACAGTCTCAAATAGGAAAGCTAAAATGGCAAATTTGAAATGCAAAATCTGCAAGGGTCGGCTACTGTTTCTTGGTCAATTAGGATACTTGAGAAACTTTACTTGCCGACACTGTGGAATCAGTTTTAGCCAAAGTCCGAAAATTGTCAGAGACGAATTCGATCGCATTATTTCTGTCAAATACTAATCAGGCAACTCACACAAACAAAACAATGCGTTAATTGTCCGTGGAAAGTAAACCGAGATTTGAGCCAAATTCCTGGCTATAACCGGGAAAATCATCAAGCTTTGAATGAGACGATCGCCAATCCACACAGTGATATTTCAGAAGTTATTCATCAATTAACAAGCCCTAAAGTGGCAATGGGTTGTCACTATTCCACAGATGACAAACTGCTTGAATGTGTTGGTTGGATTTACAACCAACTTCGGAACAATAATCTAGCTTTGCGACTGGCATTAATTCGGTCACGTCAGATAAGAAAACTTGAGATTGATGGCGCACAAAGGGCAACTTTTGATGAAACTTTAAAAGACTAATTCTATGACAATTGTAAAGTCATAGTTAAATTAGCGCTTCGCTTTTAAGGCTTAAGGAAGGCAGTTTATATTACATCTTAGCTGCTTTCTTCTCCAATCACTAACACCATGAAACACATTGTTGTCCTAGAAATTATTGATGAAAAAAATCTGACAGCAGAAGTTTTGCAGGAACCGCCAATGGTTTTAACTTGGTGGGGAATGTTTTTCTTGTTTAATCGTAAAACGGCTCAAGATTCGATCACTGAAGGTCAAATCATTACCTATATCTATATCGAGATATACGGCTGTGCTTTACGAAGCATAAAAACTTCAGAAGTAGTAAAAAATTTGGGGTGAATATCATGGATGCTGAGAGAGAACAACAAGTAATAGACGAAGCCGAAAGAATTCAAAAAGAGGTTGATAAAGTCTTTGAATTAGCTCGATCGAATAACTGGAGTTTGGAACAATTTGCGGTCAAATTTCTAGCAGGCGCAACAGATTTTGACTTAGCATATATTGCCATTGGTTCTCAACTTGTTCAAAATGTTACGGGATTAGATGGTCAAAGTTCGGTCGAAATCCTCAAGTATTTGATTGCTCAAGTCATAGATAAAAATTCCATAAAAATTAGACAAGCACAGGAACTTTTTTATCGCGGACTACTTATCAACAAACACTACGCTGAACAACGATTTGCAGCAGATAAACGGCAAGAGAAAACCTTGAAACAAACCTCAAAAAAAAAGAGAAATTAGGATGAAAACTTACAAAGCTGATGACACAGTAGGACAACTGAAACTATCGATCGCACTTCATCTCTTACCAAACCTTCCACCAATTCCGCATCAAGAATACAGACTGATTGTTGCTGACCCGCCGTGGGCTTACTCTCTCAGGGAAACAGACAAAACTCACCGGGGCCGTTGCAGCTACCCATCCATGACCGATGAGGAAATTCTGAAGATGCCGATAAGTGCGATCGCCAGCAATGACTCTTATCTGCTGCTGTGGGTAACAAATAACCATCAAGCGCTAGGGTTCCGGTGTCTCGATCGCTGGGGATTTACCCATCACAGCACCTTCACCTGGGAGAAAATAACCAAGGATGGCAGACCTCATGGCGGGCTAGGTCATTATGGCCGGAATTGCACAGAGCATTTTCTGGTGGCAACCAAAGGTACACCGGGGAGTTTTACCACTCACGGTCTAACCAACATCAACAACATCATCAGAGCTCCCCGCACCAAGCATTCAGAGAAACCCAAACAGTTTTGGACGATCGCCGATCGACTCGCTGTGAAGCTGGAAAACTGCAAGAAATTGGGCAAGTTATCGCACCCGTCGAGGATTGAACTATTCGCTCGGGAACAACGAAAAAACTGGGACTGCTGGGGTGCTGAAGCTAATTTATCTAGTGCTTCGCAATAAAGTTTTGAGTTCCAATACCAAACCTACTATGAAATCTAATGAATTGCCAGAAACTCAGAACGGATTAGTAACAGTTTCTGATTTTTATGCACATCAGCATGAGTCGATGCGCTACGCGCCCGCAAGCTACGAAACCGCACTGAAAAATACTGAGACTCCGCATCAGATAGAGTTTCATCCTTTCGATCCTGATGCGCTCTGGAAACAAGGTGCTTTCAGAGTTTATGTTGCTCCAGAACATCTCCAAGCAGCCACAGATTTGTGTATGTCGATGCGCTACGCGCCCGCAAGCTACGAATTTGCCAGAAAATAAATAGCGTAATTACTGGGTCGCTCCCAGTTCTAAAAATGGTTTCACCTCAGATAAATATTGCCGGGTTGCACAAAGTAGCTGATTTTCGGTTCAATCAGCATCATAAAGTTGTTTCTGTTATCAAAAAAATGACTCATCAGCTAGAGTTTTACGTTTATCAAGGCAAGTTTACCCTTTACGTTTTACCTGAAGACATTGAAGCTGCAAAAGTATTATTGGGAATCCCAATTGAGTAATAGCGTAATAACTGGATCGCTCTTGCCAAAACCAGTCAAGCCAGAACACAATTTTAGTGCTTCGCTATGGGATATTGATTGATTTTCTACGTCGTTTACTGGAGCCAAGATGTCACGATTTTACGCTTTAATCAACTCAACAGGAATTCAAGAGGTAGAAGCAACTGAAATGCCAACGGTTCCAGAAATTCAAAAGCTTGTAGGCATTCCCGGTGAAGAAGCTTTCTTTGAAGGGGTTTATCAGCGCTATTCTGACCTGTCGATCGCTATTTTGTGTGACGACAACTTCTTAATGAAAGCCTGTCAACCAACCTTACTTACTCCTGATGGCATTACTCTTCAGGGACAGCTTTTGATTGTGGCACTGGATACGCAAATTGAAGATTTCTGCCTTTTGACTCAGAAACAGCTAGAAATTGTCAAAAAAGAAAGCAAAGTTTATCCGTTAACGCCACGCTAGCAACAATTCACCCGCCCGTCATGTCCGAGTTCAAATACTGGACATGACTCGGTTCAACATCAAGAAAACACCAACTGCAAACCCAAATGGATAACAATCTATATCGCCGAATTGTTCAGTATTCTATTGAAATTGCTGGACGACATTCATTGCCCTGGCCCGGTTTGTACACGGCCAGAAGTGTGTATAACCTTCTCAAGAATTCTCCGCCTCTTTTTCCAGAAGAGATTGGGGGTCAATTAGGCAATTTATCAGCAGAATATGTCAATCAAATCATTTTGGCTTTACAAAATGGGGGAATCGACATTAAAGTAATTCCCACAGAAACGCTAACTGGTAGACCCAAAGTGAAATATTCGATCGACAACGATACCTACACCTAGCTCCTGAGTTTGTAACTGGTAATCCAGCCAAGTTAATTTTCTTTTCTAAACAGAAGTATGTGACGCTCGGAGAGACTTCAATTAAACTCTATCTGAGTAAGGAAAGCGCTTGGGAAACTGCTTGTCTTGATGCTATTTCTGAAGTGGGTTTCTAGAAAATAACTGATTCTGCTGTTACAAAGTCAATCATTACTCAAGTCATAAAGAAAGCTACGGAATTGATTAATTTTTTAAAGTGGTGGTTGACATAACTGTTTCTTGTTTTTTGTTTTTTGTAATGTTTCTGGTAACGTTTCTAGCAATGTTTTTCGTAATGTTTTTAAAGCTTCGCTTGTGGGGGGGTTGAGCTGGAGGATTAAAATAATGGCAGATTTTGACATAGAACAGGGTACTTGGGAAAGCAAAGATGGCAAACTGATAAAATATACGAAAGAAAGTTGCCTGCTTAATAGCTACGATGATTGGAATGAATATCATCTGCAAATTACCCGATGGCCACAAACTACGTCAATTGAGATTGTAGTGCTTAGTGGTGATCAAGGATTTGATTCTGAGAGCAGATGGTCGCATTCCGAAATTCATCGGTTGACCAAATTGCCTCATGCAGAATTTGCTGTACGCAAATATGAATTAATTCAAGAAATCCTGAGACTAGCAAATGAAAAGTTGGGTTATTTAACACTTTAAGAGCGCATATCTGGGTCGCTCCCAGAATTCTTTACCATGCACGAATGCAAAATCAGCCTGGGCAAAACCATTAAAAATGCTCGGCAAGAGCATGGATTTAGCCAGCAAGATTTGTGTAAATTGCTGGTTGCGCCGTCAGACTGTTTAATGACGATCGACCGCTGCCTGCTAGCAAAAATCGAAAACAACCGAGTTGATGTGCGATCGGATGAGTATGACTGGCTCATGCCCAAATTTGCTGAAATATTCTCCTGTGATATTGCTTGGCTTGAAGAAATCCGTCAGCACACCGAAGTCGAACCTTTCGATTTTAGCAAAGCGCTAGCCGTATTTCCCGTTTACTTTAACGAGAAAACCTATGACCTATAAAACAGTGTATCTGCATCGGGTGGTGGCAGAACAGACCGTCGATCGTAAGCTCAGACCCGGTGAAGTTGTTCATCACCTGGACGAGGACAAATCTAATAATTCGCCAGAAAATCTGGTGATTTATTTGTTCCAGTGCTTCTGTTCACAGACGCCCTGAATGTCCGTTCTCTGAGACAAAAACTTGAAGCCCATCGTCCTCTGATTCAAGTAGGCGATTTGTGGCTTTAAATCAACAGCTTGCTCAAATAAGTTATTCCAGTTCCAGTAAACCATTTTGGGTATTTCCATAAAAAGACAACACATAGTTCTGACCGTCACAACAGCTTTGACCCTCGTAACAGCTTTGACCAGTCCTTTGTTTACTGGTGTTCAAGGGAGTGAAACTGGACAAACCGAAGTTGACCAATATCGGGCGTGAATACGATGAAGAGTCCTATCCGATCGG